>CAYJNF010000539.1:0-1701 GCA_964370915.1 uncultured Chitinophagales bacterium | reverse complement strand
TCCACGGTAAGGTATCCATCCCCTGTATGTACTTGGGTGCGCACCTGTCGTTGGGGTCAACATTCACCGCCGAGTTGCCGATGACCTTTTGGAGATACGGAACACCTCCGTCTCCTGTACGCACAACTTTGATGAATGCGGACTGCGATGATGTGCCGCGCGACGCGCACCGCGTGTCCGCGCCGACAATTTTCGCTGCTTCAAGGGCGATGATCAAACGATCTGCAAGGGGACCGGAAGTTCGCAGGAACGTATGCAGGATGGTATCGATGATGCTCTGCCCCAGGAGAATATTTCCCTGCACGGAATATCCTGGTCCGGTGGAGTGATTCTTGTAATCAAGACAATTTGGTCCCGTGTAGGCCGCGCTCGCCCCGCTCCGTGTGAGATCGACGACACCGTACTGACGCACAGAGGGATTGCCTTGCGCGTCGTGCGTTATCATCCAGTCGATGATCTGTTGCGGCGAGTCGCCCAGCAGCATCCGGCTGCGCGCGGTTTGCTGATTTGCTGAGAGGTATGAAGCTTGCGTGTGGATCGCGCCAACACCTTCAATCACATCACTCAGAATAAATGCACCAACTCCTCCGCCCACGCATGATGCACCTGCACTCCCGATTTCCCCCGTCACCGTATCGACAGCGACGATCGAAAACGTATCCTGTGCAACGGAAGAAGAGTGAATGACGAAGAATGACAATATCAAGGAGAACTGAATTCTCACGGAGATTTCATGTCATGGATGAAGAAATGAAAACGGTGGCGTGCTAGAATAGCAGAATTACTGCACGAAAGCAAGGAGTGTTATGCAGCCTTCACGGGCTTTGGCGTGGCGGAAAGGGTGTCGACCGTGTAGCGCAGCTTCATGCAATGCAGGCACATGTCTTCCTTTGCCCCAATGCTCGGGTACTCAAGCACGGTCTCGAACTCATGTACACCGAGCACGCACCGTGATCGCTTCCAAACGTCTTCGAACGACGGATGGTAAATGACCGTCTTCCGTGGGGAAGATTGTACTCGAAAGAGTCTCATGAACGTATGAAGTTGCTTGTCTTGTGAAAAGTTGGGGCGAGGGGTGTTGCTGGTAGAAATATAAAACGCGGGTCCCGTAAACACAAGACCCGCGCGTCACATTACGAAGAGATTCTGTGCAGAATGTTACGCCTGACTGTTCACACCGTACGCGAAAACACAGGCTTCGTCTTCATCATGCTGTCGAGATATGCGTCGAAGCACATGGCGATGTTTCGCAGCAGCAATCGTCCTGCGCCAACGATGCGGATGCAGTCGGGCTGCAGTTCCACAAGTCCGTCATCAACAAATTGTTGCAGCTGCGGAATCGATGAAGCGAAGTACTCGTCAAAATCGATTTCAAACTTCCTCTCAACAGCTCGCTTGTCGAGTTCAAGGTCGCACATCAACCGCATGATCACGTGCTTGCGAACATGATCATCGTACGTCATTCTGTAGCCGACATGCGTCGCCAGTTCTCCCGCGTCGATTGCCTTGTAGTACTCTTGCAGTCCTTTTTCGTTCTGCGCATAAATGTTTTGGAAGTGGCTGATCGACGACATACCGAAGCCATAGAGGTCTGCACCCGACTTTGTCGAGTACCCCTGGAAGTTTCGATACAGCGTCTTTTCCTTTTGCGCGATGCATAGCTCATCCGTCGGCTTCGCAAAATGATCCATGCCGATGTAC
>CAYJNF010000538.1:0-2916 GCA_964370915.1 uncultured Chitinophagales bacterium | reverse complement strand
GCTCACGCATTTCTGCCGACACCTCAAAATCCATTAGCGAACGCCCCATGCCGTAGACGTTGTCAACCTTCTTGTATCCACGCTTTTTCAAAAACTCATGTCCGCATGCGTACGCATCGACATCAACACCGGGAATGAAATAATTTGGCGTATAATCGGAGACAAACACCTCGCGCACATCTTCAAGAAGCAGAAATGCTTCTGCCTTGCGAAGCAGGTGAGAGGCGATGCCTGATTTTCTGTGATCGGGATGAACAAAGAACACGGTGATCCATCCCTTGCCCGGTTCGAGTCCGAGATCGTAATAGGGATATCGTCGTCGGATACTCAGCAAGAATCCCACGACGTTCTGGTCGGCAACGGCAACAAAGCAGCCGTGTTCATCGAAGTTGAGATCGAGGACAACCTTCCGGCGGAATGTATTGAGTGTTATCTCGTCACGGACAAGAACCTGATTCCAGAGGTTGACAACATCGGTCTCGTCTTTCGCGTCGTAGTTTCGAACAGTATATTCCATACAGGTATTCGTTTGCTGATTTACGGCAACAGCTCCACGGCTCTCTTCTTCTCAAATGGATCGACATCGAATGCGATCGCATACTTCTTCCCCACGACAGCACCGCGTACGCGGGCGAGCGCAGTATAGTAATCCAGATACGCAAACGATGAAATGCCGCCCTTAATGAATTGATAGTTCACAATCCATTCACGCCATGCTTCGAGTTCATCAGTCACGTCCACATGGAAGTAGGGTGTGAAGCCCTCGGGATCTTCCCAGTTTTCGGTGAAGTAGATGGCTTTCACGTTGCGATGCCGCGGGTGATTCGTCACAACGCCTTCGAGTGACGCAAGCAGCACGGCATCATTGACAATCTGATGCGTGTACGCGTGATCTTTGTGAATGCTGGTCCGCCAGTGCGTAATGATGTGCGTCGGCTTCACCTCACGAATGATGTCGGCGGTATACATGCGGACTTCGTCGTTATTCGGCAGCTCGCCATCTTTGTACGGGCCAATGATGACTTCAGCCTTCATCGCGGCAGCTACTGCGTATGCCTCTTTTCGTTTTTGTTCGCCGTATGCCTGCGGCGACATTGCCGGATTGCCGCCCTCGCCGAGCGTTAGGTGGAGAAGCACGACGCTGTCGCCCTGCTTAGCATGCTTTACCAGGACTGCGCCACATGAGACTTCCATGTCGCCGGCATGGGCGCCTATCGCCAAAATTGTTTTTGGTGTGCTCATTGTTTTTCCTGCTGTGTGGCAGACAGTTGGATTGCATTTTTCTTTTGCCCTCGAGACACAGAGTCACAGAGGTTGAATTCACATAGCCTCGTTAGGTTGCTCCGCGTCTATGTGCCCTAACGAGCGTGATGCCGCTAGAGGTGCAGCCGTAAACCCGGCGAAAGATAACCGCCATGACGCCAAGAAAAGATTTTGACTGTCGGCATGGAACAATGGACTTTTATCGCATCGACCTTGGCGTCTTGGCGGTGAATATTTTTTCTCTGGAATTTTCGTCCGTACCTCTAGACCTTGATGAAGATACTCTTCTTGTACAGTATCCACATTACTCCAAGCCACATGAGTGTGTATGCAATTGCATAAAACATCGACGCGTTGATTTCCGTTGCCCATGATGCAAAGAGATTCAAATACAGCCAACCCTTCAATCCTACTGCGGTGGGGACTCCTGCTGCATTTGTTCCCTCAATTTTGACTAAGCCCATAATGCGGCTGAAGAAGCTCGACAGAAAGAATGCGGCGATGGGATTTACGCCGAACACAACAAACGGCGTTACCCACGATTTGTATTGTTTGATGTCAATCAGCCAATAGCACACACCGAGAAGGTTCAGCGCAAATCCTGCAGTGAACACAACGTACGAACTGCTCCACAAGAGTTTGTTGATCGGGAACCAGATGTCCATGATCGCGCCAAGAACCATCCCCACATTTCCAAGAACAAACATCAGACTGACTTTTTCCAACTGACTCTTTTCTGATCGCAGCAACTCGCCCGTAAGCGAGCCAAGCAGCACCGTCGAGAATGACGGGATTAGGCTCAAAACTCCTTCTGCATGATAATGCCATCCGGCAATGATGATGTTGTCCACATGTTGCCACAGATTACCTTCGGGCGCGAGCACGCCCGCGCCGAAACCCGGAACGGGGATCGTAATCATCAACACCCAATACAACGCGATGAAAAAGACGCTTAATGCAGCTTGCAGCAGCGGCCTCGCGTAGATGACCATGATTCCCGAAAACAAATACACAACTCCGATTCGCTGCAGGACGTCGAGAATCAATCGATGAGAGAAGTCGTAGTCGGGAAAGCCGGTGAGAATCATGCCAAGAACAAACAGCGCGACTGAGCGGAAGATGACATGCTTGAGCAAGGCGCCGCGGGTTTCTCCTTTTGCCAGCCGCGAAGGAAATGAAAACGTCATTGCCACGCCGACAATGAAGAGAAAGAAGGGGAAGATCAAATCCGTCGGAGTCCAGCCGTGCCACTCCGCATGTTCAAGCGCCGGGTAGACGTGGTTCCACGAACCCGGATTGTTTACAAGAAGCATTCCCGCAATGGTGATACCGCGGAACGCATCAAGCGAAACCAATCTGGATTTGACCGGAACATCTTGTTGTATGGGTGTTGTCAAATGGACGCTCGCTCAGAGTTGTTTGTGGAGGATGGAGAAGCGACGCGTCTCCTTGAAACCGAACTTTGCATACACCTTTGCCGCAAGATCATCCGTCCACATCACCCACGCGTCGTGATAGCCGAGCGTTCGCATCCGGTCGAGTGTTTGCGCAAGCAGCACAGTACCAATGCCGCGTCCCTGATATTCGTCCGACACGCCAAACGGACCGAAGTGCGAACCTTCGAATTGGCAGTAGCCGATGATTCTCTCACCG
>CAYJNF010000537.1:0-2922 GCA_964370915.1 uncultured Chitinophagales bacterium | reverse complement strand
GGCCCATGCTTCTATGAGATTTAGACACACCGAGCGCGATGCCCTTCTGATATGGCTGGTCAAAGCAAAACGTTCATCTGCGGGAAAGCCATTACTGACTCGGAAGATCTCCATTGACAGGTGATACGCTTTCTGATAAACATCCAGATCCTTTGCAGAGTTCAGTCTCATGGTTGAGCTTATTTCCGACTTCTGACTTCTGACCTCCGACCTCTCCCCGCTCTAACATCTGCTCACGCTCCGCCCTTTCAGTCACATCCACGTTTTTGAAAACGCAAGATGACCTACTCGGGTTTCTAATTGCCAATTGTTAACTGACCATTGACAATTGATAATTTTGTTTTTCGGACCTTGAGCGCCTCAGAACAAAGATCGGAGGTCTGAAGTCAGGCGCAAACAAATCCCCAAAAACAGAAAGCAAAAATTCCGATGACCGCGTCCCTGTAAGTCATCTCCCGTGCCCATTCTAATTGTCAATTGCTAATTGTCGATTGTCAATTGACAATTTTGGTTTACACGCTCGACGAAGTCCATCGACACCTGGACGGAGACGGCCTGGGCGATGGATGGGATCGAGACAACAACGCGCGAGTCGCCCCGCACCATTGTGACAAACCCCTCAACGCCCTGAAACGGTCCGGCGAGTATCCGCACCCGCTCACCGGTCCCGATGTACTCTTCCCTCCTGATCGCATCGGGAGACTTTGCCAGGATACGCACCCAGTTGATTTCGTCGTCCGGTATCGGAGACGGATACTGGCGTATGCCCACAAACCGGACAACACCATCGGCCTGCAAAATGGAAACCTTGTCGCGGAGATCGGATCGCACAAACACATATCCCCGAAACATTGGCTCTTCAACACGTTTCTTCCGGTCACTCCAGACGTGGATTTCTTCGATCAAAGGAAGGAAGCTCTCGATACCCTTGCTGCGCAAATCATCCTCTGTCCGCTTCTCATATCGCGAACGCACATAGAGAGCATACCAGCGCGGGATACGTATGAACTGAGGTTCCGGTTCAGCAGAAATAATCGACATGGTCAGATTCCCGTCTCAACGCGTAAGGCTAATAACCTGGGCGACTGCAGTCGTAAGGATGGCTGCCGAGACAACAACGCTGAACACATCCCGAAATGTTGACCACCCTGTACGATCAATTTGAATGATATCACCCGGCTGAAGCACCAGCTCAGTGCCATTGACTCGTGCAAGTTGGTCAAGGTCCAATAGGACTTCTTTCCTCTCCAGCCTTCCGCCTGGTCCGACGAACCTCGTGATTTTCACATCCTTCATGGAGCCATCGGGTGTCGGTCCGCCGGCGAGCGAAAGTAGATTGATGAGATCGATGGAGCTTGAGATCTCATATCGCCCCGGTTTCTGGACAAACCCGATGACGTTGACGATGATCGTCAATTCATTCGGCTTGGCAAAGTAATAGTTCGAGGTGGTGGTGCTCACGGAGGTCGCCGAGAGCAACGCACTCTGATCGAGTTGGGAAAACGCCGGAGGTAAGAAACACAGTGTCAGGAGTACAAGGACGCATACCTGAATCGCAAATCGCTGTCGTGTCATTTCGCCGTATTAAAGAAGTGAGAAGAGGTCTAGAGATAAATCTAATAAACAAAATTCCATACATACTTGTCATTCTGAACGCCTGCCCGCCTTATTGGGACAATGATGTCAGGCGGGGAGTCCCAACCGTTCTCAAGTTGGGATGTAGTGAAGAATCTTGAAGAGTCTTCGACCATATCAGGTCTCTGAATTCTTCCTGCCTGCCGGTAGGCACGGCGCCTCTGAGATGCGAGGCTGCTAATGAACCAAATTCCGAAGTCATGGCTAAAGGAGAAAAGCTTGTGTACTCTTCTAGGGCCACCCTAACCCCAGCCTTCAGAGCTTGTGTAAAAATTCTGACATAGCTCCGGCATTCAGAGCTTGTGTGAAAATCTGACTCCTCGCGACTGAAGTCGCTCGCGCATGGAGAATTTCTGTTGATTCGAGGTCCCCGGCATAAATGCCGGGGCTATATGATTGGTTTTCACACAGCCTCTTCATGTCGGGGCTATTCAGTGGGAACTCTCGTATGTGTCAGATTCTTCTCCCGACGCTTGTCGGGATCAGAACGATAAGAAACATCAGTTCTTCCCGACTTCATCAATCAAACTGCTCCGCTTCTTGCGCTTCTTCCCATCTCCATTTGTTGAATGATAGTAGCCGTAGCCATACCCATAGTACCCGTACCGGTAGCTGCCGTAATAACCGCCGTATGCTTTCTTCACATCAAAATTATTCAAGACTACACCCAGAAGCTTTCCTCCCACTCCCATCAGGAATTCGCTGGCGCGTTGTATGGCTGCAGCACGCGTCGATCCTGCCGACACCACAAGGATTGCTCCGTCCACGCTCGTCGACAACACAGCCGCATCGGTCACGGCAAGCAGCGGGGGTGAATCGAACAACAGGAGATCGTATTTGATGCTCATTTGCTGGATGAATTCCTGCATGCGTTTCGAACCCAACAACTCCGCCGGATTCGGCGGCGTGGTTCCGCAGCACAAGACATCCATATTATCCACAACCTCTTTGTTCACGACTTCATCAAATGTCGCCGATCCGACAAACAGGTCGGTGAGTCCCGGATTCTTCGACAGACCAAACCGGGTGTGCAGCGTCGGACGCCGCATATCGCCGTCCACCAGCAATATCTTTTTCTCCGCTTGTGCAAACGCGATCGCCAGATTTGCGACCGTGGTCGATTTCCCTTCGGAGGGATTCGCACTTGTAATAAGAAAGCTCTTCAACGGAGAGTCCATCTGTGCGTAGAGCACGTTGGTGCGCAACCGGCGATAGGACTCTGCGAGCGGCGAGAGCGGGTTGAAATATGCCACAAGCAGCGGGTCGAACGCTGCATTCTGATTTACT
>CAYJNF010000536.1:0-2950 GCA_964370915.1 uncultured Chitinophagales bacterium | reverse complement strand
GCCGCAGACTCAAGTGACGCGTCATATTTTCGAAATGCGTCAACGTTCTCCACGGCCATTGCCTTGTCCGGACGGAACGCGGGAATGATCTTCGTCTGCATCGTTCCATCCTTCTTGATCGCTTTGTGAAAGCTCAGCGTATCAACAGGATCGTCCGTTGTGCAGACGACGCGAACGTTCATCTGCTTCAGAAGGCCACGAGTTGTAAACTCAGGCTGCGCAAGTTTGGCGTTGCAGTCGTCCCAAATGCTCTTTGCGGTCGCGGCGTCGAGAAGCCGGTCGGTGATGCCAAACGGCCGGCGGAGTTCCAAATGTGTCCAGTGGTAGAGAGGATTGCGCAGTGTCTTCGGTACTGTTTCCGCCCACTTCTGAAATTTCTCCCAGTCCGAAGCATTACCGGTCACGTAGCGTTCATCAACGCCGCAGGTTCGCATAGCCCGCCACTTCTAGTGATCGCCGTACAGCCAGATCTGCGTGAGGTTGGCAAACTGCCGGTTCTCTGCAATGTCCTGTGGCGACAGATGACAATGATAATCGATGATGGGCATGCCTGCAGCATATCCGTGATACAATTCTCTTGCGGCTTTTGATTCGAGCAAGAAATCGTCGTGCATGTATGTAGGAGTCATATTCAAATTGATGAAGGTTGTTCTCAAATTCAGCGCATTCTTGATTGCACGAACACACTCAGTCGGTCGGTCCCAGAAACAGCGGTACCAAATGCCGGCGATAAATGTTGTCCGTAACATTCTGGCCGATGATGTCTGTGTATTGATCCAAAAGATTTGTAAACCGGTTACCCATTTCGGCGGCAACCTTGTAGCCAACGTGAATCAACTGGCGAACGTTTTTGTCAAATTGCTTGCACGATTGATCGTGACGTAGTGCCTGCAGGAATTCTTCACTCGTCCAGCCCGAAACGACTTTGGGTGTGGGAAGCGACGCCCGGTTGATGTCGATGACCGTGAGATACGGCTTGCACAACTCATCGTAGCGTTCATAGGAAGCAGCGTAGACTTCTTTTGCCACCTGCAGTGCGTCTCCTCCGGCGGCCGCAAGCCCGATAACCTCTTCGAGCCATGTTGTGCCGGCAGTTTTCAGATGGATGCCCGCGTCGAACTTCTTGAGCGCGCGATTGATAACTGGATACAGCGAAAACTTGTCGCTCCCAGAGTGCACACTCAACTTCAGGTTCTTTGGCAGCGAGAATTTCTCAACTGCAAACCTGATGACAGCCAGGTCGTCTTCAAACTCCTGCTTGAACTGACTCACCGAGCCAACATAGTCGATCCCCTTGAGGAATGACCCTGTGAATTTCGGTGCGATAGTCTGGATCGGAATCCCTTCACGCGCGACTGCCGCGAGAATAAAAAACAGCTCTGCAGGAGTCTGCGGTGCGTTCGTTTCGTCGGCAGAGATCTCGGGCACAAAGTTGTCGGCACCTTTTGCAGACACAATGTGGCGATACACGGCCCCCGCCTGCTCAATCGCGTACAGGTATTTCTCGCCAACGCTCTGCAAGAATTCTCTGCTCACCTCCATCTGGCGGTCGATCCCCGGAATCGAAAGCTTGCCAACATATCCCGACATTGCAGCAACAAACGACCCGATATTCTTGTCGCTCGTCGGCTTGCCAATGAAATCAGCAACATCAATCGTAAAGAAATTGCTTGATGCAACAAATCGGTCGACCGTCCCAAGTCCGATGTGGTCGGCATCGACGCAGTACGAATGCGCCCAACCGCACGCTTTCACTGCAGCGTCCGCTTCGCTGCGAACAGAATCCGGCACGGTGCCAATGATGACATGCTCACGGTTCGATTTGTTCCAGACAGGAACAACCGTCACGCCGGCCTTCTCTGCCATTTGCAGTGCTCGAAGCTGGGCCGCCCCTTCACGAACGAATCTGTCGCCGACGCCGATCGAATACTTTTCAAGTTTCATAGTGTTCTCTTTTTAGAAGTTAGTGCTACCATTGTTAGTTTCTGCTTCAGAAATAAGTATCAATGACGTGAGGATGCCATCGTGCTTGATATTCGAATAATGCCGGATGATCTCAGGCGTCAAGCCCGGAATCGTATTCAAATCAATATCCCACATGTTCACATTGCCAAGAATTGCTTCACACAACAACGACTCATTGTTCTTGAACTGCGCATGCATCGAAGCAAGGAACTCGAGATGTTGCGGATCATCGTGCACCATGTAGTGCTTGCCCCCCCGCCATCCAACCAAAGAGTTGCTGCCGTTGTAATCTCCCCGATAGAAGGCAATGAGTGCAGCGAGCGAGAAGGACAGCGCTGGCGGAATTGTTCCCTGCATTTCCCGGTAGCGCAGCAACGACGGCAACACGCGAACTTTGAATTTCGAAATGGAGTTGAGCGTAATAGCCAGCAACTCATGCTTCAGAAAAGGATTGCGAAACCGCTCCAGAACCGTCTCTGCAAACTCTCTGCGCACAGCATCCGGGGCATCGAGTGTCGGAACGATTTCATCGAAGACTGCTTTCCGAATGAACCGACCAACCACCTCGTCTTCCAGACTCTGCCGCACCGTGTTCTTACCGGCAAGAAACGCGGGAATGGCAAACGAGGTGTGCGTCCCATTCAAGATATGAACTTTTAACGTCCGGTAGGGACGCAAGTTATCTGTCCATATAACGTTAAGGACAGCATCGGTAAATGGCAATTCCTTCTTTGCGGTTCCGTTGCCTTCAATCACCCAGAGGTGAAAGAGCTCTGACGCGACAAGCAACTCGTCTTCATAGCCGAGCTTCCGGTACAGTTCATCGACCTCGTCCTTCGGAAAGCCGGGAACAATTCTATCCACAAGGGTATTGTAGAAGTAGCAGGACTTCTGGATCCATTGAACAAAACTATCGCCGAGTAGCCATGTGTCCGCATGCCGGAGAATATTCTCTTTCAGGGCCTGCCCGTTCCGATCAATCAGC
>CAYJNF010000535.1:0-2953 GCA_964370915.1 uncultured Chitinophagales bacterium | reverse complement strand
GTTCTGGCCCGTCGCAATGGACGCGAAATACAAAGACGTCGAAGCCATGCCGGACAAGGCGATCACGCTGACGCTGTTCAACGGATCCATCCGCAACGAAGAGAACGCACACATCGCGAGAATGTTGCGCGATAAATCGCAAATCCTGGTCGCGTTCGGCGCGTGCGCGTGCGAGGGCGGCATTCCTGGGTTGGGCAATCTGTCAACCAAACAACAAATCCTCGACACCGCGTTCAGCACAGTTTCGACGGACAACCCCAAAGACCTGCGCCCACTGCCGAACTACAAAATGCCGGAAGGAATGTTACACATTCCGGCGATGTGCGAGACCGTCAAAGCGCTCGACCAGATTGTGCCGGTGGATTACTTTATGCCGGGTTGCCCACCTGAATCGCATCAGATTGCGGTGGTCGTTGGATTGGTGATTCAATCGCTCAAAGGACAAGCGCAATTGCCGCCCTCTGGTTCGGTCATCGGCGCGAGCAATTCAACCGTCTGCGACGAATGTAAACGCGCGCGCAACGAGAAAGCGATTACCGGCTTTGCGCGCATGGCGACGTTCCAGCCGCGCGCCGATCTATGCCTGCTCGAACAAGGTATCTTGTGTTCGGGGATGGCAACGCGCGGCGGCTGTGAGGCGCGCTGTCCGACTGCGAATATGCCGTGCGTGGGTTGTTACGGTCCCGCGCCGGATGTGATTGACCAAGGCGCGCGGATGATGAGCGCGGTCGCGTCCGTCATCGCGAGCAAAGACCCGCAAGAGATTGACAAGATTATGGATGGCATCGTCGATCCGTTAGGCACGTTCTATCGCTTTAGTTTGCCGCATAGTCTCATGCGCCGCGCAAAAGTAAATGGGGGTGAACATGCACCGCATCACAATTGATCCGATCACACGTCTCGAAGGACACGGCAAGATTGAAATATTTCTCGATGACGCCGGCAATGTCGCCAACACCTACTTTCAAATCCCTGAACTGCGCGGCTTTGAACGCTTCTGCGTCGGTCGCCCGGTCGAAGAAATGCCGGTGCTGACCGGGCGTATCTGCGGCGTTTGCCCCGAAGCGCACCACATGGCGGCGGCAAAAGCGTGCGACGCGGTCTATCACGTTGATCCGCCGCGCACCGCCAAGAAATTGCGCGAGTTGTTGTACAGCGCGTTCTACGTGACCGATCACACGACGCATTTCTACGCGCTCGGCGGTCCCGATTTTGTGATGGGACCGGATGCGCCGGTTGTCGAACGCAACATCCTGGGTGTGATTCACAAGGTCGGGCTAGAGATCGGCGGGAAGGTGATTCAAGCGCGCAAAGCCGGTCACACCGTCATCGAAATGATCGGCGGGCGCACGGTGCATCCGTGCACCTCAATCCCAGGTGGTTTGTCGAAAGGCATCACCAAAGAACAGCGTGACGAAATTGAGAAACTGGGACGCTGGGCGATTGAGTTTGGACAGTTCTCGCTCAAACTGTTCGGCGATATTGTTCTCGGCAACAAAGCGTACGTGGATTTGATCCTCGGCGATATTTACACACATCGGACATACAACATTGGCATGGTGGACGAAAAGAATCACGTGAATTTCTACGATGGCAATGTCAGCGTGGTCGATCCCGAAGGCAAACGCATGGGCAAGTACGCGCCGCACGAATATCCCGATTGGATCGCGGAACACGTCGAACCGTGGACGTATTTGAAATTCCCATACCTCAAGAAAATCGGTTGGAAAGGTTTTGTGGATGGCAAGGAATCAGGCGTGTATACGGCAACTCCGCTGTCGCGATTGAATTCGGCGGATGGCATGGCAACGCCGCTCGCGCAAGCCGAGTATGAAAAATTCTACGCGACGCTCGGTGGCAAGCCGGTGCATCAACGCTTGGCGACTCATTGGGCGCGCCTCATCGAATTACTTTACGCGGCGGAACGCTGGGTCGAACTGGCAACGGATCCCGAAATTACTTCGGACAATTTCCGCACGTTGCCGACCGAAACGCCGACCGAAGGCATCGGGATTGTTGAGGCGCCACGCGGGACACTGACGCATCACTATTGGACGGACGAACGCGGCGTGCTAACCAAAGTGAATCTCATCGTCGGGACGACGAACAACTATGCGCCGATCAGCATGTCCATCAAAAAAGCGGCGGAGAGTTTTATCAAGCAAGGCGTGGTGGTGAGCGAAGGGATTTTAAATCGCGTCGAGATGGCGTTCCGCGCGTACGATCCGTGCTTTGGGTGTGCGACCCATTCATTCCCAGGTCAGATGCCATTGCAAGTGACGATCCGCGATGCGAATGGTAAAGTGGTTGATGTCTTGAAACAGTATTGCCAATGACACGTCGCAAGCCACAAGCCGCAAGAACCTGAAACTTGCGCGCTGTGACTTGACTCAGGATAGGAGTAACCCTATGATTTCTCTTGAGATACTCCGGCGTAATCCCTTTTTCGCCGGCTTGGACGAACACGAACTCAAGTCCATCGCGATGATTTCCACGCAAGCGCAAACACCCGCCGGGACAATCCTATTTGAGGAAGGGCAAACCGCGGCCGCCTTTTATCTGCTTCTCGAAGGCGACGTGGCATTATCGTGCAACTCGCCGTCGGAACCGAATGTGCAGATTCATATCGAAGACGTGAATCCGGGCGAACCGTTTGCCATTTCAGCGCTGATTCCACCACACATCCTGACTCATACCGCGCGCGCCTCTAGAGCGTGTCAAACCATTCGCATCAATGCGCCGGCGTTGCGCGCGCTTTGCGAACAGGACTGCAAAGTGGGTTATGCTCTGATGCGTCGAGTGGCGGCTGCCGCGATGGAGCGCTTACAATTTACGCGTGTGCAACTTGCGGCTGAACGCGCGTAGCCTGTAGACGCGCAAGCGAACGGATCAAGTTATGCAAACGCTCGTGCTTGGTTTGGGCAATCCACTGCTTGGCGACGATGGCGTGGGC
>CAYJNF010000534.1:0-2954 GCA_964370915.1 uncultured Chitinophagales bacterium | reverse complement strand
ACATCTTTCCAGTCCGACGAATGCTTGCGGGATTCCAGTAGGCACTTTCAAGAATCACGTCGGTCGTCGTTTCGCTGATTTCCGAATTCTCGCCTCCCATGATTCCCGCGATGGAAACTTCGCGCTCGCCGTCGCACACCATCACTGCACCATCGGGCAGATCGTGTTCCTTTCCATCGAGTGTCGTGAACTTCTCCCCCGCATTTGCTTGCCTGACGATGATCTTCTTTCCATGGAGTTGGGCGTAATCAAACGCGTGCATCGGCTGACCGCATTCATACATCACGTAGTTCGTCACGTCTACCACGTTGTTGCGCGGACGCAGGCCGACTGCCTGCAACGCCTTTTGCAGCCATTCAGGAGAAGGAGCAATCTTCACACCGCAAATCATCCGCACGGCAAAGCGAGGACAATTTACCTTGTCGACAATCTTCACGGCAAAGTGGTTCTCAATGGGAGTCTTCGATTCCTTCAGCGTCACTTTGGGAAGTGCGGGCCGCTTCTTTACCAATACGCCAATCTCCCGGGCTACTCCAAAGTGGCTCAGCAAGTCCGGACGATTCGGTGTAATCCCGATTTCATACACAATGTCATCCAGGCCCAGGTATGAGGAGAGTCGTTGACCGACTTTCGCTTTTGCATCCAGCACAAGAATCCCGTCGCTGTCGGAACCGAGATCAAGTTCATATGAGGAACAGATCATCCCGTACGAATCAACGCCGCGCAGCTTAACATTCGAGAGTGTGAAGGACTTCCCGTTCGCGTCGTGTTGGTTCTTCGGCACGACCGCGCCCGCAAGCCCGACGGCAACCTTCTGACCTACTGCAACATTCGGTGCGCCGCAGACAATTTGCAATTGCTCCGTGCCGATATCGACTTTGCAGACGCTCAGTTTGTCCGCGTTCGGATGCTTCTCAACCTCAAGCACCTGACCGACGACGAAGCCATTGTACTTCTCGCCTAAGTGCTCGTAGCTCTCAACCTCGAGGCCGAGCATCGTGAGTTTTTCACTCAACTCTTCGGGAGTGAACTTGAATTTGATGTAGTGCTGTAACCAGTTGTGGGAGAGTTTCATCTGCTATTTTCCCTGATAAGAACTTAAGGCTTAACCACCAAGACACAAAGACACGAAGAAAAACTCTTTGAATCTTTCATCGTTGCGATCTGTCTTTGCGAATGAGTTTAGCCGAATCAGTTTTCTTGCCGAGACTGAACTGTGCATTTCGAAGTAATCGAAGTACGCTCCTTACGTCAGCATCAGTTACCAGTTCGCCTTTGTTGCGCCTTCTTCTTTACTGTAATAGGACTTGTCGCCATGATCCATCCACTTTAGCAATGCAGTATCAGAACTGCCTCAAAACCTCACATCGTTTTCATAGAACAATCGAATATCATCAACGCCGTTCCGCTCATCAAAAGTCAACAGAGAACTTAATACGTCCGCCCAACCCGTCTCTTACTATTCGCATCAATGTTGCGAGCCGGATGTCGCTCGCATCATTTTCAATCCGGGAGATGTAATTCTTCGTTGTCCCGACCCTCAAAGCAAGTTCTTCCTGGGTCAACTTCTTTTTCTTTCTCGCCTCTTGAATCAGCACGCCAATCTTGAACGCTTCAAATTCCTGTTCGTACTTCTCGCGGGAAGGCGTTCCTCTCTTTCCATACTTCTTGTCCAAGTGTTCCTCAAAAGAGGTAAGGCTCTTAACTTTTGGCTTTTTCATTGTAGTACTCCTTTCTTAGTCGTTCGGCTCTTTCAATCTCATTCCTCGGAGTCTTCTCGCTCTTTTTCTGAAATCCATGGAGGAGAACAATCAAGTTACCTTCATCAAAGAAACAGAAGATGCGATAGATGTCGCTTCCGACCTTTACACGAAGCTCGTATAGCCCGTCTGTACCTTCGAGATGTTTGAAAAATCTTTCCGGAATTATTCTCAAATCTCGAACAAGTCCGAGCACCCAATCAATCTTTCCCTGGACTTCTAATTTTTGCGCGTTATAGAAGTCCCAGAAGTAATTTCGGAAAACGTAAACGACTCGTTGAAACTGTTCTGGCATGAAGTTATCCAATTAGGCAACGAATCTCAAAAGCCACCTGTGGCGCCAAGACTACTCAGACCCTTCGCAAAAAGCGCTCAGGGTTGAGCGACGTATTCAGAACTGCCTCAAAAATCTCACATCATTTTCATAGAACAATCGAATATCATCAACGCCGTACAGCAGCATCGCAGTCCGCTCGATGCCCATGCCGAACGCGTAGCCGGTGTACTGCTCCGGATTATAACCAACCGACTTGAACACATTCGGATCAACCATACCACAGCCGAGAATCTCAAGCCATCCTGAATGCTTGCAAATCCGGCAGCCTTTGCCTTTGCAGATGAAGCACGTGATATCCATCTCCGCACTCGGCTCGGTAAATGGAAAAAAGCTCGGACGAAATCGATACTTGATGTCCTTGCCGTAGAACTGCCGCGCGAAAGAAAGCAGCGTTCCCTTCAGCTCACTGAACGTAATTCCATTGTCTACCGCAAGTCCCTCGACTTGATAGAAGTTGCACAGACTGCGTGCGCTTACAGCTTCATTGCGATAAACCCGTCCCGGCATGATTGTCCGGATCGGGGGTTTATTGTTTTCCATGATCCTGATTTGCACGGGCGACGTGTGCGTGCGGAGCAGAGTATCGCCCTTCACAAAAAACGTGTCCTGCATATCCCGGGCCGGATGGTCCGGGGCAAAGTTCAGGGCCGAAAAGTTGTGCCAGTCGTCTTCGATCTCCGGTCCATCGGCGATGCCAAATCCCATACCGACAAAAATCGACTTGATCTCATCCAGCGTCTGCATGAGCGGATGTTTTGTTCCTCTGAACTTCCTTTTTCCCGGAAGAGTCAGATCGAGGCTCTCAGTTGGTTTGGGTTTCGATTTCAAGGAAACTGTCTTTTCGTCAAACGCCGATT
>CAYJNF010000533.1:1049-2954 GCA_964370915.1 uncultured Chitinophagales bacterium | reverse complement strand
AGAGCGCAACCTTGCCAAGGTTGATGTCGCGGGTTCGAGTCCCGTTTCCCGCTCTGTCCCACTTCGGTGGGACACGCAAGACGCTCAGTAATCGCGCTGAGTGTCCCGAAAAATACACTTCCTCTTTAAAGTGGCCCCGCCGCCCCAAATCCCACCAGGTGGCGGGGTTTTGTTTATAGCGGTTCGAAGGAAGTGAGAGAGTACACACCAACTCAGACCTTCGTGAGCATGGCGCCGTACCCAAGTGGTAAGGGAGAGGTCTGCAAAACCTTTATGCCGCGGTTCGAATCCGCGCGGCGCCTCGATCAGCTTCCGCCGGGGTGGCGGAATTGGTAGACGCACAGGACTTAAAATCCTGAGGGTCGCAAGGCCCGTGCCGGTTCAAGTCCGGCCCTCGGTACATCACCACGAATGTTTGGCAGTGTAGGACAAAGAGCTCAGGGGCGGTTAGCTCAGTTGGTTAGAGCGCTACCTTGACATGGTAGAGGTCACAGGTTCGACTCCTGTATCGCCCACTCTCTACGAGTCTGCGACTTCGTAGAGTAGCAGACAACAAGATCGTCCCGCCACGTAAGGTTTGGGACGATTTTTTTTTACTTATATTTTCTTGCTTTCATAGCTTTCATAGCTGTCATAGCGTGTAAGCGACATAAGCATATCGAATCATGTCGAAAATTCAAATTACGTTTCCTGACGGTGCGACCCGTTCTTTTAACAAAGGAGTGACGGGTCAGCAAATTGCCGAGAGCATCAGTGCAGGATTGGCAAAGGCTGTCCTCGCAATCTCTGTGAACGGCGAAGTCGTCGACTTGTTCCGCCCGATCGAGGTCGATGCTACGATCAAGCTGCACAAGTGGGAGGACGACGAGGCAAAGCGAACCTACTGGCACAGTTCCGCGCATCTGATGGCAGAAGCCGTAGAAACACTGTTTCCTGGGACAAAATTCGGCATCGGGCCACCGATCGAGAATGGCTTCTACTACGACATCGATATGGGCGATCATTCGTTGACTGCTGCCGATCTTGCCGACATCGAAAAGAAGATGGTGGAGTTCACGAAACGCGACGTGCCATATCAACGCGAAGTGAAGTCGTGGGATGATGCAGTTGCCTATTTCAAGAAGAAGAATGATCCATACAAGCTCGAGTTGCTCGAGGGCTTGAAGGGTGAGACGATCACTTTCTATCACCAGGGCAACTTCACCGATCTCTGCTTTGGTCCTCATATTCCATCGACAGGAAAGATCAAAGCAATCAAGCTGCTGAGCGTTGCGGGCGCGTATTGGCGAGGCAGCGAAAAGAACAAGATGCTGCAACGGATCTATGGTATTACGTTCCCGAATCAGAAAGAGCTGGACGAGCATCTCCATCGACTGGAAGAAGCCAAGCGACGCGACCATCGCAAGTTAGGGTCTGAACTTGAGTTGTTCATGCTCACTCCAAAAGTAGGCGGAGGGTTGCCAATCTGGTTGCCCAAAGGGACGGTTATACGAGAAGAGCTTGAGAAGTTTCTGAAAGACGAGCAGAGGAAGCGGGGATATCAACCCGTCATTACTCCGCATATCGGCAATCTGAACATGTATAAGACAAGCGGACACTATCCCTACTACAAGGACAGTCAATTTGCTCCCATCCAGGTTGAGGATGAAGAGTACCTGTTGAAGCCAATGAACTGCCCGCATCATCATCAGATCTACATGGCAAAGCCGCGGAGTTACCGCGACCTTCCCTTGCGGCTGGCGGAGTTTGGGACCGTGTACCGGTATGAGCAGTCTGGCGAGCTAAGCGGGCTGACCAGGGTACGAGGCTTTACGCAGGACGATGCCCACATCTACTGCGCTCATGATCAGTTGAAAGATGAAATCAAAGCGACCGTTGAACTGACGCAACTCGTATTCTCCACGT
>CAYJNF010000533.1:0-1039 GCA_964370915.1 uncultured Chitinophagales bacterium | reverse complement strand
CAAAATGGGAGTGCGAACGCGCCTCTCATTCCGTGATGACAACACGGAAAAATATGGCGGTGATGCCAGGTTCTGGGAACAGGCGCAGCGCGAAATCAAAGAGGTTGCCGACGAGATGCAAATTGATTATTTTGTGGGAGTCGGAGAAGCTTCCTTCTACGGTCCGAAAATCGATTTCATGGTCAAGGATGCAATCGGGCGAACTTGGCAGCTCGGGACAGTTCAGGTCGACTATGTGATGCCTGAACGGTTCGAGCTTGAATACGTTGGTAACGACGGGCTCAAGCATCGGCCAGTGATTATTCATCGCGCGCCCTTCGGATCTCTTGAGCGATTCCTTGGCGTGCTGATTGAACATTTTGCCGGAGATTTTCCGCTGTGGTTGGCGCCCGTTCAAGCCGTTGTGCTTCCCATAACCGATGCTCAAGCTGGATATGCTCGCGAGATCGAACAGAAGTACACGGCAAGCGGACTGCGCGTCGAGGTTGATGATCGGAACGAGAAGATCGGCTACAAGATTCGCGAATGGGAAACGAAGAAGGTACCCTATATGCTCGTGGTCGGAGAGAAGGAACGTCAGGCTGGTGCTGTTGCGGTCCGACAGCATAAGAAGGGCGATCTGGGGCAACTGAAGAACGAGGAGTTTTTGGACAAGGCCAGGAAAGAAATAACGGAGAAGACGATTCAGAATTAGGAAACTCTGTTCCGCAAAGAACCTTCGGTACAAGAGAATCGTTTCGTAACAATAACAACAAAGGAGTCGAACCATCGCCAAAGAAAAGATTCGTGTGAACGAGGCCATTCAGGCAGTCCAGATTAGGGTTATTGATGACCGTGGCGGACAGCTTGGAGTGATGTCTCCTCGAGATGCAATCCAGTTGGCGCGTGAACGCGACGCGGATTTAGTAGAGATCGTACCAAATGCAAATCCGCCCGTGTGTAAGATCATCAACTTCGGCAAGTTCAAGTACGAACTCGCAATGAAGGACAAGATTCAGAAAAAGCATCAACATGTGTCGCTGCTGAATGTGATTCGGTT
>CAYJNF010000532.1:0-2964 GCA_964370915.1 uncultured Chitinophagales bacterium | reverse complement strand
CTCTATCCGTTTTTTAGACGGAGAATGATTTTGCATCTCACAGCGAAAGGTAATATTGGAATTCAGGCCGAGGGACGCGTTTTGGTTTTGCATTCTGAGTTCAAGGAAGATTTGGTGTCTACTCACCACGAAGTGGTCCGCAGTGTTGAGGCGAAGACGTTGGAAGGGCAACAGTCTCCGATTATTATTCTCGCCCCTTGACTTTTCCCCCTCCATTTTCTACAATAGCGCCACGTTCTTTGCCTACAAACTTCTTCTGAGGGACTCGTGCATCAAACTCTCCTTCATTCTCCGCGTCGGAAGTCCTTTGCCGGAATCTCAGGAAGTGTCTCTGCTTGTGTCAGCCTTTCAATTCTCATGTTTTCCTTCCCAACGACTCCACTCGCTTGTATGACCATGATTTCGAATCCCGGTTTCTAACAACCGACAATTCAATTCAGCTTGCGCACGACGGTGATGCAGTCATTCAGAGTGGATTGCTTCCCGCAAACCGGGCTCGCCTCGGATAACAGCAGGGCATCTTCATCACTCCGCAGTTGCCATCGTTGTGCGCAATCGACCACTGACAACAGGAGGTGGCGCCATGGGAAAAACCAGTTTCGTCTTGAGCTTTCTTGTCCTTCTCGCCTCAACGCATGGTATCGCCCAGCAATCGGCTGCAATGCTTCAGGACTATCCTATCCCCGGCATCGGCATTTCTTCCACGCCGCTTTACTCGTCATGGCAGAGTCAGCTCAATATGCCGGTTGGATTGCGGGTAAGCTTGGAAGGGACCCCTTATCATTCGAACGCTGGCTCTGTCTTTGTCGTCACGACGACCAATGACACTGGCGCGGGGTCGTTGCGAAGAGCAATCTCTGACGCAAATACTAATCCCGGTCTGGACATGATTGCGTTCAACATCCAGCCTCTTGGCGCGAAGACAATCGTGCCTCTCTCAAAACTTCCGAACATCGTCGATCCGCTCACGATCGATGGCACAACGCAGCCGGGGTTTGTAAACAAGCCCATCATCGAAATCAACTGCTCCAGTGTGGGACCGTTTCAGGCGTTCGACGTCTTCGCACCAGGCACGACAATCAAGGGCTTGGTGATTAATCGTCTCACCGGCGGGACGGGGATTGTACTCCATCCGGGTAGCAACGGGAGCGTCGTCGAGGGAAATTTCTTTGGAACGGATCTAACAGGAACGATCCGAGTCGGTAATGCTTACAACGGCGTGATATCCGAATCGTCCAACAACAGGATCGGGGGAACCGCTCCGGGCGCAAGAAATGTGTTTGTCGGTCAAGGAAATCCACCCGTCGCGTTAATATCAGGAGCCATTGGAAACGTTGTGCAGGGAAATTTGTTTGGAACGGACATGACCGGCACAGTCAGACTCGGCAACATCGAAGACGGAATTCTGATCATCTTCGGCGCGCGTGATGATACCATCGGCGGAACGTCTGCGGCTGCGAAGAATGTCATTAGCGGCAGCGACAACTTCTCCGGCATCGCTGTCATCGGCACCGGAGCAGCAGGCACGCAAGGAATTGTCATCCAGGGAAATCATCTCGGAACAGATATCACCGGGAACTTCGACTTCGGGAACGCGAGGCACGGCATCTACATTCGTCACTCGCCGCGCAATCTTGTTGGCGGGACTAATCCCGGCGCCCGCAATGTCATCTCGGGAAACACACTCCCCGGAATTCAAATCGACTCAGCAGGCGCGACGCAAAATATCATTCAAGGAAATACCATCGGCACCAGACCGAACGGTATGTTCGCACTCCCGAACAGCAAGGGGATTGTGCTTCACGAATCGCCGGGAAACCTGATCGGTGGTAGTCAGACGGGGGCAAGAAATCTCATCACGGGTAACAGCGACGTTGGAATAGAAATCCGCGGAGTGGGTGCTAGAGGGAACAAAGTGCAGGGGAACTACATCGGCACTGATCCTTTAGGACAAGCAGGGCCACGGAATCTTGGTCACGGCATTCTCATCAATGCTTCGCAGGACACAATCGGGGGACTGACTGAAAGCGAAGGGAACCTGATTGCCTTCAATGGTGGAGCCGGAGTGTTCGTTGCGGGCGGCTCGCGGAATCTGGTTCTGAAAAATAAAATTCGTTCCAACACAACTTTGGGAATCGATCTGGCTCCCGCAGGAGTGACGGTGAACGATTCGCTCGATCTGGATACGGGAGCGAATGACCTTTTGAATTTTCCTCTTCTTGATTCGGCGATTGTCGCTCGGGACTCCATCACGATCAAGGGATGGTACCATGGCGCCGATTCAACCTTCACGATTCACTTCTATAAGAACAGTACCGCCGATGGTTCGCATTTTGGAGAAGGAGATAGCAGTATTGGGACGTTGACGGTGAGTCCGTTTATGGGTGACAAGAGTTTTTCCGTGACCTTTCCAGTCGATACAGCCGGTCTCCGTTTTGTTACGGCGGTCGCAACCGATCCGACCGGCAATACGTCGGAGTTCTCCCAGGCTCTCTGCGTGACCGACCTTGATCTCGATGGAATAATGGACTGCTGGGAGACGCAAGGTTGGGGGATTGATGTGAACAGCGATAACGTGATCGACATGGATCTCTACGCACTGGGCGCTCGTCCCGACCACAAAGACTTGTTCGTTGAGGCAGATGCGATGACAGGAATGGCTCCAAGCTCCGCGGCGATGCAAAAGGTCTCGAATGCATTCGCCGCGGTTCCCAATCAATACCTTAACAATCCCGATGGCGCACCCGGCATCAACCTTCACATTCAACTGGACGACACAACATTGGGTATCGTGGCCTGGCCGACAAATTGGTGGACGCATTTCTTCGACATCAAGCGTGATACATTCGGCACGGCGTCGGAGCGAAGCAGTCCGAACAAGGATAATATCCTCGACGCGAAGCGACTGGCGTTTCGCTACTGCATATTTGCCTATGCGTACGACACGTCGGGTAGCAGCGGTGT
>CAYJNF010000531.1:0-2985 GCA_964370915.1 uncultured Chitinophagales bacterium | reverse complement strand
CTCGACGAGCATCGTTCACTCGCGCCGCAGAAGGGTCGCGTGATGGATGAGTTTTCGCCGTACGCGGTCCATGTTTATGGGCCACTCTGAAAAGTTGAAATAGAGCCTCCGGACAAGACCTGCCGGACATGGCCCGCTGCGCGCTCGCAGATTGCATCCAACACGGGTTTCTGCTCCCGGCAGTAGACGAAAATCTCGGCGGCCTTCGCACCCGCGTAATCGTGGGCGATGATGTTGCGCACGTCCTTCATCTCCCGCAAATCCGCCGCACACGTGACAAACCCCCGCTTCTCCGCCCGGTTCACGACATCGAGCAACGTACCCTCAGGCTTCATCTCCACCCGGTCCAGGCTGCGAAGCACCTTGTTGACCAGTAAATCCACTGTACGCGCAAACCGGCTGGAGAACGCCTCCACGCTTTCCAACTGTCCCGCCGTGACTCCTTCCAGAGTCTCCGGCAGGGTAGTGACCTGCTGGAATGAATAATCCAAGTGCTGGCGGGCCTGATGCAGCTCCGCCAGATTCTGCGCGAGAAACTGCCGGGCCTGGTCTCGTTTCACAGTCTCACTCCCGTCTCGCAGGCCACCCTAGCCAGCGGTTCGCCCAACTGATCGCGCCGCCGAAAAACCAGGTCCAGTTGCTGCCAGCCGATGCGGTCCAGAATGCCGCGGCGCAACCGTAACAGGTCGCGGAAACCGAGTTTGTCCGTGATGACCAACAGGTCAATATCTCCCCCCCGGCCGCTATCATCAGCCCTGGAGCCGTGCAGAACGATCTCCGCTGCCGGGTCAAGCGAATGCACTTCTTCTCGGATCACTTGGCTTTCTTGCGCACTCAGTCGCATGGTTGAATGATTTCAGGAAACCACGCCCACGTCAATTCGCCCGGCCCCTGTTGCCGGGCATATGGGCCGCTCTGACAAGATGAATCGAGTGCTGCCGGGCTGCACTTTGGGAGTACAGGCAGGAGTGCAGACAGAGGAATTGAGGACAGGGGAATGAGGCAAAACAAAACCAGAAAGCTGAAAGCGGTTCAACAGCGAAGGCGTGAGGACGCGAAGGTGAATCTGAGTGGCGCGCTGGGACAGACGCGCCCTGCGATCCTTTACGGAAAATCGAAAGCTGAAATCAAGACAGAGGAATTGAGGGCAGGAAAATGGGGAAACGCAAAATCATCCTCTGGCTTCCCGGAGCGCACGGAGTTGCCGGAACGTGTCATAGACCACGTCACGAACGTCAGCGTAATCAAGCCGAACCATCGGCCCCGGTTCAAGGTGGTACACCATGCGATAATCCCCAATCCGGAGTCGGTAAAAGCCCTCCAATTCGCCTCGCAGCGGTTTCAAGTCCAGCCCCCCGGCGCCCCCGCGGGCCAAGGCCTTGAGGGCCCTCCGCACGCGCTGTTTGGTCGCAGGCGGCAATCCCTGCAGCCAAAGCTGTACCGGCTCAGAGGCCGAAATCCTCATCGTCCAAATCGAGTTGCTTGTAGCTCAACTTCCCGGCCTTCGCCACCCGGAGCGTCTTCATGGCGCGGGCGTTCGAAAGCAAGTCCATGGTTTCGATGAGGCACTCGTACTCGGCGATGGGGAGCAAGACGGCGGTGGGTTTGTCCCGGTTCGTGATCAGAAAGCTCCGCCCGGAATTGCAGAGCCTGGGCAGCCCTGCCTGGGCTCGCGAAACCGTGAGCGTGTTATCTGTAAATTTCATCGCGTATTTATATAACACCAAAACTGGTGATCGGCAACGGAAAGGCAGAAATGCGGGACTGGGGTCATCTTGACAGGAAGATTGAAGACAGAAAAATGGGGCAAAACAAAAGTGGAAATGCGGGATGCGGGATGCAGGATGCGGGAGCATTCAAAATGCAGAAATCATGACAGAGGAATTGAGGACAGGGAAATGGAGCCAAGCAAAACCAGAAAGCTGAAAGCGGTTCCACAGGGAAGGCGTGCGGACGTGAAGTTGGGTGAGCAATAGTCTTGAGCAAAACGACCAGCCCGACGGCTTCTCCGGTGAGGTGAAGCTGGCTTTCCTTCAGAACCCATTCGGCTTCGCGCCTTGGCGCCTTCGCTGTGCATCCCAACATCAGAAAGCTGAAATAAAGATAGGAAACAGACCACCGCCCGCGGACGGCGGAGATCAGATGGCAGAAGTCCGTGCCGACCTGGGCCCTCGTTCACCGCCAGAAAGAGATGAATGCTATGTCGGCTTGAGAGATGGGCGTTGAGGAAGCCCCTTCAGCAACGCGTATGGCAGGCTGCTGCGTGGGGCCAGAATCACGGCCGCGGTAAGGGCGATGATCTTCAGATCCACCCAGAGTGATTGGTTTTCAAGGTACCAAAGCTCCAATGCCTGCTTGAACGGCATGATCTCCTCCCGGTAACAACCTGCATAACCCTTGGGGGAACGCGCGAGCATCTCCTCTTCATCACGGAAGATGACGGATCCGATTCCGGTCAGGCCAGGCCTCGATTGATAAATCCGTTCCCGATCTCTCTCCGGGAAGTAATTGTAGCACTCCTCGGTTTGGGGGCGGGGGCCCACGATCGACATATCCCCTTTGAGCACGTTGAGAAGTTGGGGGAGTTCATTGGTTTTTGTCTTCCGCAGCATGCGACCCAAGGGTAGCACCCGCGGATCGTTCTTGGTCGTAATGGTGCGCGTCCCGATGTTGGGACTGTTCTTGAGCATGGTGACGAACTTCAGCAGCCCGAATCTGGTGCCCCGGTAGCCAACCCGCTCCTGCCGGTAAAACACCTCCCCTTCGCCGGTCAACCGCAAGACGATCACCAGTGGGATGAACAGCGGCAGCAGGACTAGGAGGGCGGCGGCGGAAAGCAGGATGTCGAGGGTGCGTTTTGTGAACGAGTAGAACATTGGAGATTGAAGATCGCAGATCGCGGACAGAAAGCGGTGAAGTGAGAAGGTGGGAGCTTAGTACCAATGGTCATAAATACAATAACGTATTATAGTTGCGTTGTCTGGG
>CAYJNF010000530.1:0-2999 GCA_964370915.1 uncultured Chitinophagales bacterium | reverse complement strand
CTTTTGGCGCTATCCGTAGTGAATTGCTTTGTCGGCTGCAAACCCGCCGCCAACCCGCGCACCGAAATTGTCTTTTGGGCGCTCGGAGCCGAGGGTGAGAACGTCGCGAAATTGATGCCGGAATTCGAGCGCCGCAATCCCGGCATCAAAGTTCGCGTGCAAATGATTCCGTGGAACGCAGCGCACGAGAAGCTCCTCACTGCCTTCGCCGGACAGTCGCTTCCCGACATGGCGCAAATCGGCAACACCTGGATTCCGGAGTTTCATCTTCTCAACTGCATCGAAGATCTTACGCCATATGTTCAGCAATCCGAAACACTCAGCGACACAAGCTACTTCCCCGGCATCTGGGACACGAACGTCATCGACTCGGCGTTGTATGGGGTCCCCTGGTATGTCGATACGCGTGTGATGTTCTATCGTTCCGACCTTCTCGCACAGGTCGGCTATGCGAATCCGCCTGTGTCGTGGAACGAATGGTTCGACGCGTGCGACAAGTTGGTGAAGAAAGGAGTCGCAGAGTATGGTATCTTCCTTCCAACAAACAACGAGTGGGCACCTCCCGTGCTGATGGGTGTGCAACTTGGCGCACCACTCCTGAAAGACGACGCAACCCGCGGGGACTTCAGTGGGAGCGAGTTTCGCTCGGCCTTGCATTCGTTCCACAAGTTCTTCAAGAACGGCTGGGCGCCGATCAAGACAACCCAGATTGTTAACATCTATCAGGGCATGGAGGATAGGATTTTCGCGATGCACATTACGGGTCCGTGGAACATTGGCGAGTTCAAAAAACGGATGCCGCCGGAGTTGCAAGACAAATGGATGACCGCCCCCTTACCGGGTCCGCACGGTGGCATAGGCTATTCTCTTGCCGGCGGATCGAGCATGTCAATGTTCAAGAACTCGGAGAGGAAAGCCGAGGTATGGAAGCTGATTGAATATCTTTCCGAGCCTGACGTGCAAATGGAGTTCTATCGATTGACCGGTGATTTGCCAGCACGGACCGAATCCTGGCGCGACACAACGCTAGCGAATAACAAATACGCTCGCGCATTTTTTGTACAACTCAAGCATGTCGTTGCCATGCCGAAGACGCCCGAGTGGGAACAGATTGCGCAGAAAGTCCGTGAGTATGTGGAACTCGTCTCGATGGACAGACTGAGCGTCGAAGATGCGACCGCCGCGCTTGACAAGGATGTTGACCAAATGCTGGAGAAGCGCAGGTGGATGTTGGTGCAGCGATGAGGCATCAGGGAGAAGTCAGAGGTCAGAATACAGAAATCAGAGGTCAGAGATCAGAAATCAGAAATTAAGAGTTTCGAATCCAGAATCGTGAATCCCACATTTCGAGATGAATAACACAGGTCACCTCCGCGTCGCTTTTTTCTTCCTCGCCCCAGCGCTCATCGCCATCGGCGTTTTCTTCTTCGTTCCGGTGATTGCTGCGTTGATTCTCAGCTTTACCGACTTCGACATCTATTCGTTGGCGAATCTCGACTACGCTCGTTTCATCGGGCTCAAAAACTACACGCGTATCTTCGAAGACCCGCTCTTCTGGAAGGCGCTGAAGAACACATTCTATTTTCTGATTATTGGTGGACCGCTTTCAATTGCCGTCTCGCTGGCGGCGGCGCTATTACTTAACTCAAAACTCGTACGCTTCAAGACGTTCTTCCGACTTGCGTACTTCTCGCCGGTTGTCACCACACTCGTTGCCATAGCGGTGGTGTGGCGTTTTGTGTACCACCCTCGCTACGGCCTTCTCAACTACGCGCTATCATGGTTCGGCGTTCCGCAAATCGATTGGCTTGGTGATCCAACGTGGGCGATGCCGGCAATCATTCTCATGGCGGTGTGGAAGAACTTCGGATACAACATGATCATCTTCATCGCGGGGTTGCAGAATATTTCGCAGGAGTTGTATGAGGCTGCGAGCATCGACGGCGCGAGCGCATGGCAGCAATTCAAATCCATTACTATCCCGATGCTCGCGCCAACCACGCTCTTCATCAGCGTCATCACGATGATTGGGTACTTCCAGCTCTTCGCCGAGCCGTACGTGATGACGCAAGGCGGCCCGCTCAACAGCACGCTCAGCATCGTCTACTACATGTATCAAATGGGATTCCGATGGTGGAGCATGGGCTACTCGGCCGCACTTGCGTTTGTGTTATTTGGGATTATTCTCATCGCGTCGCTCATCCAATCGCGACTACAGAAGATTGCGGGACGCTAACATTGCCAATTGACAACTGATCGTTAAGCATTGGACATTGCTTTGTTCATCCAGAAACAGTCTAACTACTAACTAACTCAAGTTGACCGCCCAACTCGCAAGAAAAATCTAATGTTTGCAGTCGTTTCAACGACTTCCAACAGGCGGTCAACTTGAGTAACTAAGCCGAAGAGATGCTTCGCTCCGCTCAGCATCGGGAATCGATATGAACCGCACCCTCACCAAAGCAATTCTCTACGCCATCCTCATTGTTACCGCCGGCATTACGCTCGCGCCACTTCTCTGGATGCTGTCGGCCTCATTCATGCCAACAGGAGATGCGAGCGCGTTTCCACCTCCGTTCTTTCCGAAGCGATTTACGCTCGAGCATTATCTGAATCTCTTTACAAGAGGAAATCTTTCCCGCTATCTGTTCAACAGTGCGTTCCTTTCTGTCGCAGTTACGTTCGTCTCTCTGATCATCAATTCGATGGCGGGATATGCATTTGCGAAGTACAGGTTTGCCGGTCGTGACTCGATATTTAAATTGCTTGTCTCTTCGATGGTCATTCCTGCGCAAGTGACGATGCTCCCGCTTTTTCTGATGCTGAACAAGATGGGATTCATCAATACGTACATGGGAGTGATTATCCCGGGGATGGCGGGAATCTTCGGCATCTTTCTTATTCGTCAATTCGCAATGTCGATACCCGACAGCCTGATCGAAGCTGCACGCATCGACGGCGCAAGCGATTTCAGAATCTTTTGGTCGCTCATCCTTCCG
>CAYJNF010000529.1:0-3006 GCA_964370915.1 uncultured Chitinophagales bacterium | reverse complement strand
AAGATTATAACCTCAGATGTTCTGTCCAACCGTGTCACTTCGTTGCTCAGATTCAGCATTGGGAGATTTCACACGTACCTTTTTCTCTACTCCTCTGCGTCTCAGTCTACGACTCGTAGAGCGGTGAAGCTTCATTTTAGAAATACGGCCGTGTCTGAAACACCGCTCCGATCTCTTCTTCCACCAGGCGACGTGCCTTGTCTTTGTCGACCTCGTCCAGGTCAACCACGGTCATGACCACTCTGGGAAGAAGCCGGACAGATTCTTTCGCAAACTCGATCATCGCCGGAAAGAATCGTGCGCCGTCGAGCCGCATCAGATCGCCATATTGTTTCGGGTCGGTGGAGTTCAGACTGATCGACACCGCATCGATCAACCCCACAAGCCCCGGAACGATGTTCCGTTTGTTGATGATGTTGCCATGCCCGTCGGTGTTGATGCGGGTCTTGCCGCCATGGTCTTTCACCCACTTCGAAATCTCTTTGATCGCATCCAGCCTGATTGTCGGCTCGCCGTAGCCGCAGAACACAATGTCGGAGTACTGCGTTGGATCGCCGATCTCGGCAATCACTTCTTCGACCGACGGCTCACGCTCGATCCGGAGATTGATGCCTTTGATGACCGCCTCTCCCTTTCTATCGCAGAACACGCAATCGGCGTCGCAGCGAATTGTGAGATTGACGTAGAGAGAACTTCTGAGCCGGTACGTAAACCGCGGCTGACCTACTTCACCAATCCCGAACAGCCGATACGCGCTGTAGTTTGTGGATCGGGCAATGTCTTCGACGGAAAGATGTTGAAGCGCAGCGATCTTCTCGGCGATGAGCGGAATGTTGGCAGGTTCGTTGCGCTTGCCGCGGTGCGGCACGGGAGCAAGATACGGACTGTCCGTCTCGAGCAAAAAATGTTCGCACGATACATTCGATGCCACGTCAACGGCGAGTTCCGCTTTCTTAAACGTCACGACGCCGGGCATGGAAATGTAGAAGCCCATGTTGATGACATCCCACGCCATCGCCACATCGCCCGAGAAGCAATGGAACACCCCCTTCGGCGCGGGATATCGGCTATGCGGCGTTGCCTTCTGACTCCGCCAATCAGGTGCCGCCGCAATTGCTTCTTTGACGATCTTGAATGTTGGCTCATTCGAATCACGCGTGTGAATCACAATCGGGAGATTGCGTCGTTGCGCAATCTCGATCTGCGCTTTGAAGACCTCTGCTTGCTTTTCTCGCGGCGAGAAATCATAATAGTAGTCGAGGCCGATCTCTCCGATGGCAACGACTTTAGGGTGGCGGCTGAGTTCTTCAATCTGCTGAAGAGATTTGTCGTCGGCTTTGCGGGCTTCGTGAGGATGAAAGCCAACGCACGCGTAGACGTTCTCGTGTTTCTCAGCAAGCTCGATAGCCCGCAAACTGTCTTCCAGATCGGTGGCAGGATTGACGATGAAGTGAACCCCCGCATCCATTGCCCGCCTGATTGCATCTTCGCTGTCGTCGTTGAATTGCTCGGATGTGAGATGTGCGTGTGAATCGATAAACATGAACAAGCCCAAGGTAAATTGAAAAGGCGCCTACTTGCGCCTTCTCAAGATACAAAAAGGCCGGGAAAGAGTGAGCGGGCTGTGAAAATCTGACCTCACTCTAAATCCCTCTCCTGCGAGGAGAGGGACTTTGTTGAAGTCAGTGGCTGACCATGACATAACTCCCAGAGCTGGCTGCTCATCGCATGATGCCTATGACTTCATGTTGCGGACCCCAAACAAATGAGAATCAACATCGCGAGTGGCTTCAGCCACTTACACTCGTGTTACCACACGGCCTCAATCAAAAACAATCAGACACGATGAACACAGAGAAGAGCCGGGTTCATTGGGGTCTGCGACATGAAAGTTGGTCACGTGAGGGCCCCCTAAGGTCGGGCGGCCTTTCTGAATGTCGTCAAGCAATCAGCGTCGAACAATGATTTCGCCTTTTGTGCGAAGGGCAATCGAAATCGATGGCGGTGAGCGTCGGGAAGAATTCAATCGACGGGGTTAAATTTCGGTGAACATGCACCTCCTTGTTCGATTGCAAGTGAGACCCCCCACCGAAATTTACGGCATGTGGGTGGCGATTGAATTGTGCGTTTCGATTTCGACGTGCTTTCTTGGTCACTTCTTTGCACGAGCAAAGAAGTGACACAGAGGATCGCACGTGAATCTCGCTCCAATTTGAGAACGGCTGGATAGAACATTCATGTCGCACACCCGGTTCTTTGATCACGTTTGACTCTTACGATTCCATTTGCTATTCTATTGCCGGATAAGCTTTCACCAGATAAGCTTTCAATAGTTAACGGCGTCTCCCCGATATACAGGATTTGCTCCGGCACAGGGATGAGACATTACGAAGAATACTTGCAACCCACACGATACTCCGGTGCGCCCGGGCTGTTGCGTGGGTTGCGTTTTTTTTGAGGGGCTTGATTCAACGGGGTTGGATGGAGAATGCATCCGGCGTGGGTGCAGACTGAAGCGGGCAGCGAACCAGAATCGGAGCAGATACGGAGAAGATACGGAGTAGAAGCGGCGGAGAGGTACGGGAAACTGCAAGGAGTAGGCCATGGCAAAGGTAAAACTTCACGGCATGTTCGTGGGAGTGTCGGGGAGGCTCGACGACTTCGTGCTCAAAAAACGAAACGGCAAGCAGTACATTTGCCGCCGTCCCGATTTTAGCAAACGGAAGCTGAGTCCCGCGCAAAAGAAATCCATTGCCCGTTTTCGCGACGCGGTGGCGCACGCAAAACGCACGCTGAAGGATGAAGAAGCTGCCGGCGTCTACGCAGGTCTGGCAAAAAAAAGCGGGAAGAGCGTGTACAACTTCATCATCGCAGAGTATCTGAGAAATCATGAGAGATGATTTGGGGGGGATTGTCAGTAGTCAATGGTAAGTGGTCAACGATTCCCGCCAAACAAGGGCGGTTCCGCCTTCCAGTTCCGCTCTTTGAATCCCGCCCGGAAGCGGA
>CAYJNF010000528.1:873-3016 GCA_964370915.1 uncultured Chitinophagales bacterium | reverse complement strand
ACCGGGGCACGGCGTCCTTACGATTCGGCACTGGTTCAAGGTGATGCATCGACAAGAGAGTATCCGCTTCCTCACTACGAAAGCTGATCAGACGGCGCAACGGTGCGTCATCATTGACAGTTGCCCGTCATACATCAATTGAAATAGTAATAGAACCCAAATTGGGGCAACGGATATATGTTTCCGTCGCTGAAGAATGTAAACATTCCCTCCGCAACGAAGTGCAGTCCGCCGCTCATCACCCATTCACCACCAAGACCGAATCCAGCGCGTGTCGGGGCGGTCATATCATTCTTGTTGTCGCCGCCAGAATAATAATATGCTATGCCGCCCACAACGAAGAACCTTGTGCCTCCTCCACGTGCGAGATCGTACTGAGCTTCGAAACCAATATCGGAACGAAGCTTGCCATCGACCTTGATGATGCCACCTGTTACTTGATAACTGAGCGGCGATGGCAAGTGGTGCCGAAAACTCAGTCCCAACCCGCCCGAAGCGCCGCCAAAAAAGCCGAGACCGAAAACATTTTGCCGGATGCTTGTTGTTTGACTTGACGGCATGATCACCTGAGCATCTGCGAATGACAGCATAACAACCATCACTGCCAACTGCTTAAGCAAACTTCTGAGGATACGATGAACGTGTTCCATTTTTTTTCTCCGTTGAGTCATCTACTTGTTCTGAAGGAATCCGGCATCTACATTGTTCACACTCCGACACCTCATCCTTTTGTTGCCCACTTCACCAATTCGGCAATGGACGGCTTCTTTCCTGTTGAAAGAATCGCAATCCTGAAAATTCTCCCCGCTGCAATCATCATGAAGTAGCTTGAAACAAGAAGCAGCAGAATACTCCCGATAATCTCAGCCATCGAAGGCATCTGCACAGGAATACGAAGTGCCATCAACGTCGGAGTGAGAAGTGGAAAGTACGTGAGAATCTTCACCCAAAGTGCATTCGGATGTTGCATGACGGGGACGACTAACGCGATTGGCAAGATCAGGAACATGATCAGATAGCCGTTGATCTGTTGCGCTTCTTGTTCTGTCGTTACTGGTGTTCCGACTGCCAGGAACACGGCGGCATACAATAGATATCCGAGAACAAAGTACACAACCATCAACAGCAGCTGATTCATGGGCGGAAAGCCGGCAGTTCCAAATTTTGCTGTTGACGCCAACGCGATCAGCGCCCAAAATCCCACTTGTGTCAGGCCTAGCGCGCTCAAGCCCAGAACTTTGCCCGACATGAGTTGGGAGGGAGTGCATGACGACACCAAGACCTCGATAATGCGGTTTGACTTTTCCTCAAGCACACTGCGCACCAACAATTGTCCCGAGGTCATTATCAGAAAGAACAAAGCCATGATGAAGACGTATGCAGAAAAAAAGGTCTTCAAGAAGCTTGTTTCTTCGCTCTTCCCTTCTCTTGAGACTTTCACGGTTTTGATATCCACTGCGGTGCGGAGTTCTTTCATAAGTTTCGGATCGATTCCATGAGCGACGAACTTCCGTTCAGAAAGAATGCTGCGAAGGTTTTCCTCAAGCCTCCCGATTAACCGGAAGTCGCCACCCGATTTTGCACGATACTCAAACACGCTGTCGCGGGAAGCGTTCGGTCCCAAAACGACATATCCCTCGATGTCATCCTTCATAACACGATGATCAGCCTCGGCAGTCACCGCGCCAAGTTCGTTGGTTTTTTCCAATGCGATTGGTTGCATCACGTAGTTCAGTTGCCCATTCGACAACTTGTATTTGCTCATCCTCGCAGCACGCGCCGAGTCCAGCTCGCCGCTCGCATCGATGATCCCGATAACTTTGGGAGATTCGTCCTCCTTGCCGGCCAGCAGACTCGGCAGTACACCCATCGCAACCATGATCAGCGGCGTGAGGAACAGACCGATGAGAAACGCTTTGCTCTTGACCTTTTCGATATACTCCCACTTCGCCACGACGAGCGTCTTATTCATGCCTTCTCCTCCTTCTCGCTAACTACATCAATGAAAATCGATTGGAGTGAAGGTTCCCGTAATTCGAATGTTCTAAGCTCGAGTGATTGAACGATACGTGGAAGAAGTTGCTGCGAATTGAAGCCGTCGGAAAGCTGAAGCTCGGCGGAGTTCTCGTACATCATTGCCGAC
>CAYJNF010000528.1:0-863 GCA_964370915.1 uncultured Chitinophagales bacterium | reverse complement strand
GAAATGCCCCATCGCCTTCGTACTCAAGGTGTACGGAATTGTTGCCGTACCGTTTCTTCACATCACGGACTGAGCCGCTCAACACAACACGCCCATGATCAATCAGGCAGATGTCGTCGCTCAGTTTCTCCGCCTGATCCATCTGATGCGTGGAGAAGATGATCGCCTTGTTACGCTGCTTGAGTTCCAGAAAAATGTCTTTGAAAAGAATTTGATTGACGGGGTCGAGGCCGGAGAACGGCTCGTCAAGAATCATCAGCTTCGGATCGTGAATGATCGCGGCAATGAACTGCACTTTCTGCTGATTTCCCTTCGAAAGCTCTTCGACCTTCTTGTCTTTGTACTCCAGCAACTCGAAGAGTGTAAGCCAGCGGAGTGCCTCCGACCTTGCGGTCGCAGCCTCCATTCCGCGAAGCTGTGCAAAATACAAAATCGTATCGATCAGCTTGCTCTTCTTATACAAGCCGCGTTCTTCGGGAAGATAGCCAACATGGTCCCGCACGGCTTCCGTGAATGGCTGGCCATCATAGTGAATCTCACCGAGATCGGGCTGAAGAATGTTGAGAACACATCGGATTGTGGTTGTCTTGCCGGCACCGTTTCGCCCGATGAGTCCGAGTATCTGTCCCCCCTGGACTTCGAAGGAGACGTCGTCAACAGCGCGAATCGTTGAGAAGTCTTTCCTGAGGTTGGAAACTTTGAGCATGGTCTGGGTTTGGTCAGTGCAACAATTCAAATGGTACGTGCAACATCCGCGCTGCTACGATGATACGGCGGCAGAGGATGCTTAGGGAGTCGGGCGATAATTCATGCGTGCAATTGGAATGGTCTCTCGCAGGTGTTCGAGGCCGCAATGCCACGAC
>CAYJNF010000527.1:0-3016 GCA_964370915.1 uncultured Chitinophagales bacterium | reverse complement strand
GACCAGACCCTCTTCGCAATAGTTCAAGGCTCAACGTATCCGCACATCAGGGAAGCGTCCGCCCGGTCGTTGATCGAGATGGACTTCGATGGCTATGCAATCGGCGGACTTTCGGTAGGTGAACCGGCGGAAGATATGTACAGGATAACTGAGTTGTGTACGTCAATCCTGCCGAAGGAAAAGCCGCGATACCTGATGGGCGTTGGGACCCCGGAAAATATTCTGGAGAGCATCGAACGCGGTATTGACATGTTTGATTGTGTCATGCCGACCCGTAATGGCAGGAATGGTCTTTTCTTTACGAGGAAGGGAAGACTGAACATCAAGAACGCAGCGTATGCCGATCAGTTTCGTCCGGTTGATGAAGAGTGCGGTTGTTATGCGTGCGCAAATTTCACCCGGGCGTATATCAGGCCCCTCGTGAAGGAGAATGAAATTCTGGCGCTGCAATTGGCATCGATTCACAACCTCGCGTTCTATCTTTGGCTGGTGCGGTCAGCCCGCGAAGCGATTCTCAAAAACGAATTTAATGGCTGGAAGGCAGAACAGTTGCGGAAGTTATTGGCCGAACCAGCAAACGAAGAATCCATAACTAACGTCATATAAACTGGAGGAACGATTGAATTCACTCTCATTACTGTTAATGGCACCACCACCTTCGGATGGCAGCGGGGGCGGAGGCAGCCTGATAAGCACACTGATCATGTTTGGATCGATCATTGCCATTTTCTATTTCATGATTCTGCGTCCGCAACAAAAGAAACAGAAGCAACATCAACAGTTGATGGAGTCGATCAAGAAGGGAGACAAAGTCATTCTCTCCGGTGGCATGCATGGAACCGTCGCGGGAGTTGAAGACAAAACGGTTCTTGTGCAGGTGGCAGACAATGTGAAGATGAAGTTTGAGAAGGGATCAGTTACCACTGTTGTTCGCGAAGCCGACGCCGAGAAGAAGTAAACAACACAACAAGAGGACGTATGTCTTCAACAACTGTTCGCAAGACGTTCAACACGATAGACGAAGCGATTGACGATATCAAGCGCGGCAGGATCGTTATTGTGGTTGATGACGATGACCGGGAGAATGAGGGAGACTTCGTCTGTGCGGCGGAATACGTGGATGCCACTGTTATCAACTTCATGGCAACGCATGGCCGGGGCATCATCTGTGCGCCCATATTGCCGGAGCGGGCAAAAGAGCTTGGTCTCGATATGATGGTCGAGGCAAATACCTCGCTGCATGAAACGCCGTTCACCGTTTCGGTGGATTTTATTCATGGCACGAGCACGGGCGTATCGGCGCCAGATCGTGCCGCGACTGTCAAGGCGCTCATTGATCCGAGAACAACACCCGCAGACCTTGCGCGGCCCGGGCACATCTTTCCCCTGCGTGCTATGGAGGGTGGAGTTCTCCGGCGAACAGGTCACACGGAAGCAGTGGTGGATTTGTGCAAGCTGGCCGGCCTTCGTCCGGCGGGCGTGCTCTGTGAGATCCTTAAAGATGATGGAACGATGGCACGTGTCCCGGAATTGATGAAGCTCGCTCACCAGTTTCATTTGAAGATTGTTACTGTGCGTGACTTGATAGAATACCGAATGACGAAAGAAAAATTGGTTCGCAAGCTCGCGGAGACAAACCTTCCGACAAAATACGGGACATTCAAGATTCATCTTTTCAAGAGCGATACCGATAGCAAAGAGCATATCGCTCTTACGAAAGGAGAGATCAACACCGACAAACCCGTGCTTGTACGTGTTCACTCCGAATGTCTCACGGGAGATTTGTTCGGCTCCATGCGCTGTGATTGCAATGAACAGCTTATCTCAGCATTGCGGATAGTCGAAAAGACGGGAACCGGAGTTGTGCTTTACATGCGGCAAGAGGGTCGGGGAATTGGGCTTCTCAACAAACTCAGGGCCTACAAACTTCAGGATGATGGACTTGATACGGTTGAGGCAAATGAAAAGCTAGGATTCCGTGCCGACCTTCGAGACTACGGTATTGGCGCCCAGATTCTCAGGGATCTTGGCGTTACGAAAATCAGGCTGCTGACAAATAATCCCAAAAAAGTGGTTGGTTTGCACGGCTACGGATTGGATATTGTCGAGCGTGTCCCCCTGGAGATGGATCCCAACGAAGTCAACGAACGCTACTTGAAGACCAAGCGCGACAAGATGGGTCACTTGATACTCGTCGATCCGAAGGCCAACGTTGAGTAAGCCACCCAGCCGGGGAATTTTTCTCTTGCTTTTCTTGGCTGGATTTTTTACCTAGTACCAGACCTAAGAGGTGCTTAGCCACCATCCGCAATTGGATGATGGCTATTTATTTTGTCTGAACCAATTGGTGGAGATGTACATGTCTGATTCAATCTATTTGACGCGTGAGCGGTTAGTCGAACTCGAACGGGAGTTGCACGAGTTGAAGACGAATGGGCGCAAGCGCATGGCTCAAGCCATTTCAGAGGCGCGTGGACATGGTGATCTCTCTGAAAACGCGGAGTACGACGCTGCCAAGGAAGAGCAGCAGCATCTTGAGCTTCGCATTCAGAAGCTCGAGGTGACATTGGGAAAGGCTAAGATGATTGACGCGAAAGATCTCCCCAATGATAAGGTCTATATCCTGAGCCGGGTGAAGTTGAAGGATCTGAAATCAAATGATCTCTGTGAATACTTGCTTGTTGCCCAGGAGGAATCGGATTTTGATGCAAACAAGATTTCGGTGACCTCGCCCATCGGAAAGGCACTTCTCGGGAAGAAAAAAGGTGAATCTGTGGATATCAAGGTTCCAGCCGGAATGCTCAAGTACGAAATTGTTGATATCAATCGGTAAAAGAGGAAGCGACGGTGAGACTTGACTTTGAATAATGGTCGGCGTATATTTTTTGCGAATCGCATTGACTGTTGTTTGACATAAAGAAGTTGCAACACGAAGGGTTGTTTTGTATATTCGTACAGTCAATGCGGGAATAGCTCAGTTGGTAGAGCGCAACCTTGCCAAGGTTGATGTCGCGGG
>CAYJNF010000526.1:0-3022 GCA_964370915.1 uncultured Chitinophagales bacterium | reverse complement strand
CAATCTTATACGTTACAATGAGCGACGAATTTCCCGCGGTCCCCGGAGCAAAGGCGCGAATGGTCAGTTTCAAACCACCATACTTCCAGGTAACAGACGGTATCGGAAGATATTCCTGAAGCAATGATTGTTCACGCGTGACATCGTTCCACGTGATCAGCTTGTTGTCGATAAAGAGAAATGGTTCAAGGGAAAATCTCAATTGGTCCACCTCAACCGTTCCAAGCTCGTTGATGAGCGCCTCCCTGGTGTCGCCGCTGGTACCAACGATTGTCCAGAAGCATTGTTGGTTGAGGAAGAACTTTGGATAGTACCCCTTGGGGGCCTCTTGCGCCAGCGCGGAGAAGAATGCATTCGCGCTTTGAGAAAATTCAGGCCCTTTCACTTCGAGCCGTGTTATGCCATACCCGGCGCCGCTCGCGCTTTTGTTGCAGCTGATCCGCAGGACTTTTGGGTCCCTTTCCGGCAAATACACGTAGTCGCGTCCGCCATTCCCGTTTGTCACGGTGTATGCGGTTTCCCATTCTTTTCCGTCATCGGAGAGTTGAACGTCGTACGCGGTCGCATAGTTGGTTGTGTCCCAATCAATCGCCAGCCCGCCGATTTCTTTCAGATAGTTGAAGTTGATAGAAAGCCATTCCTGTGCATTGCTCCCCTTCCAATTCTGGAGGAGAGTCCCCTTCTCATTCATGATCGGCTCGCCTGTCTTCTTCATGGACGACGCATCAACATCGGCGCGGGAGATCATTGCCAGGTTATCATCGATCGGTTCGAATCGGAAATTGTCGATGAAGACTTTCCCTTTGCCCCCCAATCCCGACGACACAACAAATTCGATCTTCGCTACGTTGTGGATTTCACCGCCGCCCGTCGGACCCCAGGCATACGCGATATGTCGTTTCTTGATTCGTTGCCTCTCCCAGGTTTTGGGATACTCAACATTCAGTTTCTTGATCCAGAAAACATTCCCGTCGGCGTCCAGCAACTTGAACTCGAAGTTGTTCAGAGGAATATCTGCTTTCAGATCAAACGTGAACTGATAGTTGGGTGGCAGCTCGAGCGGAAAATCCTTCTGCGCGATTGTGTAGCCGTACACTTCTGACAGGTCAAACTCCATGACCATGGCTTTCCCGGTTTTTCCTTCCCCGCTACGGATGTCGAGCTTCGCTCCTTCTGACGGAATTGCGCGCCACCCGGAGAGCGTCTCGAAGTCATCAAGGAGTTGAGATTGAGAGTGCGAGCGATGGGAGAGGAGAAGGCAAAACGCAACAGGCAAAAGGAACAAGGGACGTTGGTACTTCATTCGAAACTCCGAGCTTGCGTGTTGGGTGGGTGTCGGTTCATGTGGTCCTCTCTGAGCAACCAACTCCGAACCACCACATGAATTCTTCTATGAATCCCCTTCTGGGATTTGAAATTGCTTGGATTTACTTCTTCGGAGAGCTGTGCCCTCGGCTACACTATCCTTCCCCGTTAGGGAAGACACCGACCTCTGACCTCTGAATTCTTGAGGCGGCTCCCACGCCGCCGAAATCCCACCCAAGCGGGATGACTTCCGACCCCTGCTTCCAGACCCTTCGCAAAAAAAACGCTCAGCGTTTTGGGGCAAGCCATCCACCCGAGAACTTCGCCTTCCTCAGTCCGTCAACAATGTACTTGTTTTTCTTCATCAACTCCCACACAAACCCGTTCCGCTGATTCTCGATCATGATGACAATCGGACCTTGATCAATGCCAAGATAATCGTGATCGAACCAACCCTGAGGTGTTGCCGGGGTAATATATGTTGGATTGAACGCGTCAACAAAGCCGTACTTCGTCCAGAGCTTGTCACGATATTTGTTCTTCATTGCTTTGAGTGCGGGGACCACAACCTCGGGCGCAAATGGAACGCAACCTGCCGCGCCCGTCGGCGCAATCGTGCCGTCATCAACTTCCTCGTCCGCACCAACTCCGCGTGCCGAATAGGAACGGAAGTCGCGCTTGAGTCCGTTCACAACAAAGCTCGTGTCCTTCGGTCCGTCGCAAGCAGTCAATCCCCAGATGGAATCGGAGTAATCAATCCATTGGCGTGGATTCTGTTTTGCGTATGTCCGGTGTACCAGCGCAGCGCGTCGGGAGTTCTCGAAGTAGTCGATGCCTTTGTCTTTCATGAATGCATCCTGTATGCCCCGGAAATCAATCCACGCATGCGAGTATTGATGCCCGAACAACGGCATGAAGTTCACGAGTGCCTGACCATAGAATTCCTTCCACAGATACCCCGACAGCCAATGTTCATACGACGTGTAAGTCAGAGGATGTGTCGGCGAGGCAAGTGCGAGCACGTAGAGGAATAGCGCTTCGTTGTATCCATTCCACGTGCTGCGATTGAAGCCCCGCTCGGGACGCCAGCTCATGTGGATTGCCGGTGACTCCAATCGAAAGTACGTCCAATCCATTCGGCGATAGAGACTGTCTGCGAGTGCCCGAATCTCCCGTTCGGCCGGAGTGTTCTTGTTGAAGTACGATTGAGCGCAAAGCGCGCCCATGATCAACAGGCCACTGTCGACTGATGAAAGCTCGCAATTCCATTCGCGCTCGCCTGTTTCTTTGTCGATAAAGTGATAGTAAAATCCCTTGTAGCCGGTAACCTTCGTCGCATCAGGACTCTGCTTCGAGTGCCAGAAGAACCGAAGCGTGTTAAGGGTCCGTTCTGCGGCCTCTTTCCGCGAGATCATCTCTTGTTCGACGGCGATCGGATAGATCGTTAAGGCAAAGCCTACGGCTGCAATGCTCGAGGGCGAAGGTGTGGGCCAGCGATCAGGAGTCAGCCCGGTCTTCTTTGGCGTGACGTCAAGAAACCACTGGATGGTTCGTTGCTGCAATGTGTCGAGAAACGGATCCCACTGCTTCTTCTTCGGCTGAGCGATGGAAGTCAAAGAAGAAGTAACGAGGAGAAAGAGAATGAGAACAGTCTTCATGTAGCCTCGATCATGAATGGAGCATCGACAACTTACCTCACTTGGCAACAATCATCTTT
>CAYJNF010000525.1:1988-3033 GCA_964370915.1 uncultured Chitinophagales bacterium | reverse complement strand
GCGAGCGGGAATGGATCGCATTGATCTGAAAGACAAAGGGAATGGTGTTCGTCCGGCGTTTGGCTTCACGGCGCGAAAGAGTTTTGATGAATTGACCCCGGCGATCAACTATGCGTTTGTATTGGAGCCGTTTGCCTCATCAGGCATGCACATGATTTCGTTGTCTGTTATTTTCTGAGAGAAGAATATGCAGCGTACATTTGGAATTTTTATACTGATTATTGCGACGAATCTCTGGATGATTCCCCATGCCCTCCATGCACAGGCAGGCAAGTCGGGACTTTCGTTCCTCAAGCTTGGCGTCTCAGCCCAAGGGGTTTCGATGGGCGAAGCTATGAGTGCATTGGCCGACGGAGCGATGGCGACTCATTACAATCCGGCTGGTGTTTTTTCGAGAAACGTCTCTTCGGCTCAAATACTCTTGATGCATAAGGAGTGGATTCAGGATGTTCGCTCGGAATTCCTCGGCGCAAGCATCTCGCTCAGTGAAGCCAGCGCACTTGGCATCTCAATCAATACCACCACCGTGTCGGATATTGAGATCAGGACGCGGCCAGGAACACCGGAAGGTACGTTCGCCTCGCGCGATTACTCGCTCGGCGCAACATATGCACGGAGTGTTTCCGACGAGTTGAAGATCGGCATCACGGGAAAGTTTCTTTTCGAAAAGATTTATGTCGATGAGGCCACCGGGTACGCAATCGATTTGGGAGCGCAGTATGTAACCCCCATCGAGAACCTCAATATCGGACTATCTGTTCAAAACCTGGGAAGCCTCAGCGAGATGCGCTCCGAAAAACTGAAACTGCCATCGTTGGTCCGTTTCGGTCCAGCATACACGTTTTCCGTTGAGGATATCACCTCAACCATCACGCTGGCCTCGGATCTACTGTACATCTTCCCCGAAAAGAAATCCTATCTCGGTGTTGGCGGAGAGGCGTTACTTAATGGCACAGTCGCGGCTCGTGTCGGCTATCAGCTAGGATCGAATGCGCGCGGGATGAGCGCGGGCGTCGGCATCAAGCATGGGATGTTTGCCGTTGAC
>CAYJNF010000525.1:0-1978 GCA_964370915.1 uncultured Chitinophagales bacterium | reverse complement strand
CATTTATCCCGCTCACGTCCGACATGGGAAGCGGACATACTTTTTCGCTCGCACTTAATCTGTAACACTGAGGGATAGTTTATGAAGAGATTTGCAGTCCTGGTCGTCGTCCTGTTCATTGCGTCAGGACTTTCCCACGCAGGAGATGGCGCGCTCACGTGGAGAGGATTCGACGACGGTATCGCAGAAGCGAAGAAGACGAAGAAGAAGGTCCTCATCGACGTTTACACCGATTGGTGCAGCTGGTGCAAGGTGATGGATTCAAAGACGTACGCGGACAAGAATGTCATTGAATACCTCAGCAAGTATTATGTGCTCATCAAACTCAATGCTGAGTCTGCTAAGAAACTCACGTACAAGAACAAGCAACACACCGAACAGGAGCTCGCGGCCGCTTTCGGTATCACAGGGTACCCGAGCACCTTGTTCCTGAAGTCTGATGGCGAACCCATAACCGTGTATCCCGGATTTGCAGACGCACCGAAGTTCAAGTTGGTGGCCTCCTTCATCGCCGAAGATCATTACCTCAATACGAAATTCGAAGATTACGCCAATCGAACAAAAGACTGAGGCCATTCTCACTTCACGCATCTCACCTCGATGAAGATCAGCGGATTTTCATTTGTCCGGAATGCAATTCGGTATGACTACCCTTTCATTGAATCCATCCTTTCGATTCTCCCGCTTTGCGATGAATTCGTTCTTGCAGTTGGCGACTCCGACGACGGAACCCTCGACCGGATCCGTTCGATTAACTCCTCCAAGTTGAAAATTATTGAGACCGTTTGGGATGAATCGTTGCGCGAGGGCGGGCAGATACTCGCACAGCAAACCAGCCTCGCTCTCGATCACGTTTCAGGAGATTGGGCATTCTACCTTCAGGGGGATGAAGTGATTCATGAAAACGATCTCCCGAAAATTCGCGAAGCAATGGAGCAGCACGACGTAAACCGGAGCGTTGAAGGTTTGCTCTTCCGATACAATCACTTCTACGGAAGCTACGAGTACATCGGGGACTCGCGTCGATGGTACCGCCGGGAGATTCGTGTCGTTCGGACCGGCATCGGCGTTCGATCATGGGGTGACGCCCAAGGATTCCGCATCGACGGACGAAAACTTAGAGTCAAAAGTGTCGACGCGACTGTGTACCATTACGGGTGGGTCAAATCACCTGAAAAGCAACAAGCCAAGCAGCTTAACTTCAACAAGTACTGGCATTCCGATGATTGGGTGAAAAGGAATGTCGGCTCGGGAACAGACTATGACTATTCTCAGGGTGGAAGGTTAGCGAAATTCGCGGGCACTCATCCCAACGCCATGAAGGATCGCGTCGCAAATCAGGATTGGCATTTTGCGTATGATCCGTCTCGGGTCACTATCCCATTCAAGGAGCGGCTTCTCAATTTCATGGAAGCAAACATCGGGTGGCGAATCGGTGAGTACAAGAACTATGAGGTGATTTGATCAACGCAGACTTACGTGCCTCTTTGCCTCGGTGCCTCAACGGAAGAGGCAGCAAATATCAATCCCACCACGAACCACCAGAGAAAACAGTTGACGAAAGTTCCGTAGTAGTTTTGGAACATTCCTGCAACCATCAGTCCGAGCACTGAGAATGTTCCTCCCAACGCAATCGCACCTATGTCGTTCTTTCGATACCGGCGAAACGTCCTCAGCCCGACTGCAACCGTAATTGCCCACATCGTCAAAAAGAAAATCAGTCCCGGCACACCACTACTGATCAGAACATTCAGGTAATCGTTATGTGGATGAACTTTCGTGTCATAGTATCCCCCTGCTACACGATACAGCTCGAAGAAGTAATCCCAATTGTCCTCGCCAACTCCAAGTATCGGATGATCGGACGCCATCGCGACGGCGCTCTTCCACAGATTGAGTCGCGTTTGGTTCTGTCCGAGATACACAAATGAGGCGCCCCAGTATTTTAAAGCAGGTATAGGGTGGGGCGCAAGAATTG
>CAYJNF010000524.1:0-3036 GCA_964370915.1 uncultured Chitinophagales bacterium | reverse complement strand
CAATCCCATCTACTCATATGAAGCAAAGTGGATTTGGGATCAGCGCGACACGCCGTTGGATGTTTTTGAATGCCCAGCGAAGCTGGATGAGGCGTTAACCTCTGAAATTACAACAATTTGCAAGGATGCCTACCGGGTTCTGAACTGCCGCGACTGGTCACGAATCGATGTTCGCCTGGATTCAAACGGGCGACCGAACATACTTGAGATCAACCCGTTGCCGGGCATTCTTCCAAACCCGGAGGACAACTCCTGCTTCCCCAAGGCGGCGCGGGCAGTAGGCATGTCGTATAACCAACTTATCAACGCCGTACTCGATATCGCCATGAAGCGAAACGGATTACTACCGATAACTCAGACAGCACCCGAGGCAGCAGCGCTCGCACGGTAACATCAGCGCATGGTACCACCATCAGCGGAGAGAGACATGAAACGAAAGACGCGCATCGCTATTCTGTACAACGAACCGGTCGTTGGGACTGAAGCCGGACGGAAGTATATTTCCGAGAACGGCCAGCTTCAGGAAGGTCCGGTCGTGCCGGCAATCGAGAGAAAGGTGTCGAAGATTCCGGCTGGCGTCGATCTTTCCGAGATTGGTGTCGTTGAAGAGATGGATGACATCAAAGAAGCGCTTACCTCGCTGGGGTACAAGTGTTCCGTCTTCAATGTCGACAGCAAGGTCGACCGACTGATCGAGTTTCTCAGGGAAGAACGACCCGACCTAATTTTCAATCTGGTTGAATGTATTGAGAACGAGGCAATACTCGAGATGAATGTTGCCGGTATGTATGAGTTGTTCAAGATTCCGTATACCGGCGCGGGACCTCTTGCGCTCGGCACGGCGCTCAATAAGCCCCGCGTGAAAGAAATTCTCAGCGCGAATGGCATCCGTACTCCGCTGCACCAAGTGTTCAAAGTGGCGGAGAAGATTGTGTTGAAAGACGGAATGGAATTCCCGCTCATTGTAAAGCCCGCGCGTGAAGACGCGAGTGTTGGCATCTCTGATAAGTCCGTTGTGTATTCGGTGAACGAGCTTCGCAAGCAGGTTCGATACATCTGGGCGGAGTTCGATCAGCCGGCGCTCGTCGAGCAGTTCATCGATGGACGGGAACTGAACGTTGCTGTCATCGGCAACAAACGGCCGATCGTCCTCCCGATCTCTGAGATCGAGTTCTCGGGACTCAATCCGGACATGCACAAGATTGTCAGCTACGCGGCGAAGTGGCTGAACGGGACTGTGGAGTATGAAGGTACGAAGGGCGTTTGTCCTGCTCAGCTTCCTGCAGCAATCGAAGCAGAGGTGCGGGACACAGCACTCAAATGCTATCATCTCATCGGCTGCCGAGACTATGCACGCGTTGATTTCCGCCTCTCTGAGGACGGCGCGCCGTACGTTCTTGAGATAAATCCGAACCCGGATATTTCGGACGATGCGGGTTTCGCCCGTTCGGCGAGAGCCTACGGATTGACCTTCCCGCAAATCATCGGTAAGATTGTCGAGTCTGCGCTTGAACGAGTCGAATAAAAGCGAGCCCGACCCATCCAGCCTTATGGCCGAAAGCGAACCATCCTGGTCTGCCATTCGTCCCTTGCGTGCATCGGACATCCAGCCGTTACGCCAACTTCTTGTGGATACCGAAGTATTCAATGCCGACGAGATTGATATCGCGTTGGAATTGATGCAGTGTGTGCTCGACAAACCGGATCAGAAGGATTATGTCATTCGTGTGTACGATGAGGGGGAGGTTCTTGGGTACTATTGCATCGGTCCCACTCCGGCCACTGAATCAACATTCGATTTGTATTGGATTGCGACAACGCCTTCCGTCCATGGCAGAGGAATCGGACGGCTGCTCAATGCGCATGCGGAGGAGTTGATCCGGTCACAAGGCGGGTCGCTGGTCATCGCTGAAACGTCGTCAACACCACGCTACGACAATACCCGAAAGTTTTATGTGAAAGCCGGCTACGAGGAAGTTGCCCGTATACGCGACTACTACCGGGCGGGCGACAGTCTTGTTGTCTACGGCAAATATTTATAACAACTCGGAGGAAAACAGGTACTCATGGAACTCTGGCAGGAGATGTTACGGCAGAGCGTTGATAGTGGAAAGGATTTAGTTGAGCGGTTTGGTTTCGATGGAGAGTTGGCGGAGCGGTTGAACAAGCTCTTTCATATTCGTATCAACCCATACTACCTGAGCTTGATTCGCTATCCGGGCGATCCTGTCTGGCTCCAGTGCATTCCTGATGCCGTCGAGTTGGAAGATGACGGTATGCCGGAAGATCCTCTGGGTGAGGATTCGCACAGCCCTGTTCCGAGCATTGTGCACCGGTACCCCGATCGCGTTCTGTTTCTGACGACCAGTCAGTGCTCGATGTACTGCCGCTTTTGCACGCGCAAGCGCAAGGTCGGCGATTCGTCCAAGATCAATATGAAGTATATTCAGGATGGCATCGATTATGTTGCCTCGCATCCTGAAGTGCGCGACGTAATTCTCTCCGGCGGCGATCCGCTTATGCTCACGGATCAGAATCTTGAGAAGATCATTTTCGGCTTGCGGGCAATTCCCCATATCGAGATCATCCGACTGGGAACAAAAATGCCGTGCGTACTGCCACAGCGCATTACCACAAAACTGACCAGTATGCTGAAGAAGTACCATCCCATCTATGTCAATACACACTTTAACCATCCATGGGAATGTACACCTGAGGCAAAGCGCGCATGCGAAATGCTTGCCGACGCGGGCATTCCGGTTGGCAACCAGGCAGTGTTGATGAAGGGTGTGAACGACAACGCCGACGTGATGTTGGAGTTGATGCGCAAGCTTTTGTTCATGCGCGTGCGTCCATACTATCTGTATCAGGCAGACATCACCAAAGGTGCGAACCACTTCCGCACACCGGTAAGTGTCGGGCTTGAGATCATGGACAAGCTTCGTGGTCACACATCAGGACTTGCCATTCCCTATTATGTCATCGATGCGCCGGGTGGCGGTGGAAAGATTCCACTCCTGCCGCAGTATGTACTCG
>CAYJNF010000523.1:0-3039 GCA_964370915.1 uncultured Chitinophagales bacterium | reverse complement strand
GATCAACTGCACGAGCGCCGTTATGACTTTCCATTCCGCTGCCAACAACGTGGGTATTCCAGGACCCGCCGTGGTTAACATTTTCGAAAACAATTACCCGTTGCGCCCCAAAAATCTCTCCGACAATGATATCCGGTTTGCCATCATTGTTCATGTCGATGCCGGACATGCTATCGAGTTCTTCAAGGCCTGTTGCCACGGTGTGACGCACCCACGTTCCGTTCGCCGGATCAGCAGGTGCTTCGAACCAATAGACGCTTGCGGGTCGGGCTTCTTCAGTCACAATCACATCAAGTCTGCCATCGCCGTTGACATCCGCAACCTCGATCATCTTCGCCGATGCATTGGTATTGCCGATGACGCGCCGTACCCAGGTGTTCGTCCCGTTGCCCGGATTGCTCCACCAATCGACTGCCAATTGATCAGCTCCCGTCGCCACAGCAATGTCAAGATTTCCGTCACGGTTGATATCACCAATGCCAATTGCTTTCTGCTCGCCGTTACTGGACGTGGTGATCTTCATGATTGGCCAGTTACCGCCAGCGGGGTTCACGGGAATCTGCATCAAGTATGTTCCGTCGCCACCCGAAAGCAAAATATCCGGCTTTGTGTTTGCCGCAACAATGTGCGCGGATTTTACCGTGCGTCCATTGCCGTGCGAGGTTACAGGTATTTGTGCAATCACCGTCGCAGTCCAACTGCTGCCTTGCGCATCGTTCGCCTTCAACCATGTCACAGAGGGCAGATCCTCCGCAATGATGTCGTTCTTTACGCCGGTTCCTTCCGCATCAAACAAAAGGAATGCGTCAAGGGAACGGCCACTCTGCGGATTGTTCGGCAATGTTATGCGCGGCCATGGCGCTGTGGCCATACTGCCGCCGGGGTTACGATAAAAATAATGCCCCGACGCGATATCCTGATACCCGTCATTGTTCAGATCGCCGAAGCCAAGACCAAATGTTCCGTTGCCAAATATGGAAGCACCGCGGCTATTGTCGGCTTGAATGTATGTCCATTGATCGAGCGAACTTCCGACGCCACTTGCGCCTCCGAGATTCTCCCAGTATTCAATCGGCGCGCCGCCGGGAGCGTCATTGTTCCAGTTTGCTCCGACGATATCGATATCGCCGTCGTTCCCGATATCTCCCACGCGAGCATTGTGTGAACCCGTTGTTGCAACAACGAGTTTGCTCCACGAAACGCCGCCACCGCCGTTTCTGTACACCGACACTTCATCCGGATCACTTGATTGGTGCATTTCTGCAGTGACAACATCCTGATCACCATCTCCATCCATGTCGGCAGTCTTTAGTGTGTGAAACATTCCGACGTTGGCTTCGATTACATGTTCCGTCCAAGGACCTGTTCGTGGTGAGGTTGATTCGTACCAGGCCAACAGTCCTCCGGAGTATTCCGATGGAGCGAACAGAATGTCTTTCCTTCCATCGCCGTTTACGTCCGCGACGTGAACACTCAGTTGTGTGTCCCAGTTACTGCTGACTGCACGCTCTATCCACGATGCAGTTGCAGGATTTCCCGCGGGCAGAGGATTCTCCAGCCAGTATCCATTGATCGCAATATCCACATCCCCATCTCCGTCGATATCACCCAGCGATGTACCTTCAAATTGACGTGTCGCCAGAGATACTTTTGTCCACGACGTGAGACTATTCTGGAAAAACAGTGTGACTGTGCCGGCTCTCACCACAATGTCAAGCTTGCCATCGTTGTTCAAATCTCCAATTTCGACATCGTGTGTTTGTGCATCTCCAACATAGACCTCCTGCCACGAAGATCCGATTTCAGGATTTCCCGATGGCCGCGGATTGACATACACGTACACGTTGTACCCGTAGTAATCTCCTTTGGCGATGATCGCATCCAGATCGCCATCGCCATCAATATCGGCAACCTGCATACTGGTGGAGAATGAGCCGGAATGGATACTATATTTTGTCCACGATGGATACTTGTACCAAAAGAGTCCCTCAGTAAGATTGGTTGAACTTGCAGCAAGCACGTCAATGAACCCGTCACCATTGATATCTCCTATGGCTTTGTCATGCGGATTGCGCGGATTGTTGCTGTCAATAATGTGATGAGCGAATGATAACGTCGTTGAACTTGTTTGAACGGTTAGTATTGCAGTATTGCTTGTCGGGCTACCCACGGAGTTGCTCACAACGCAACGGAATGTCGAGCCGTTGTCGGTCAGCGTTGTTAACGGTGTTGTGCATGATGGACTGGTTGCTCCGCTGATGTTCGCGTTGTTCTTTTGCCATTGATATGATAATGGCGCGGTTCCAGTCGCGCCGACGCTGAACGAAGCGGTTTGCCCTGTGCTCACAGTTTGATTTGACGGCTGCGAAGTAATCGTCGGGGCTGTTGGACCTCCACTACCGCCTGAAGTAATACTGACATAATTGAAGTCTGCAAACCATGCGGTTGCTCCGTCCATATCCATTGAGAATCGCAGTACCTGTTGTCCCGCACCCAATGTAACTCCTGTTTTCGAAACGGTCTGAAATGAATCCCATGAACCGGTATTCGGTACCACGATCGGTCCGGTGACATTCACACCATTCATCTCGATGTGAAATGTTCCGCCATTGCCCTGAGAGGCAACGCGTGTGTCAATCGTGTATGTGCCGGCAGTACTGACATTGACCGTATACTCAAGCCACTCGCCCCCTTTTGTCCATCCGATCTTGTTTCCTCCGCCAACATCTCCAGTCGTCAGAATATCGACACCCGATGTCCGGTACTGCCCGCCTTGATTTGCCGCGTCGAGGTCATGATACGCGATCCCTTCGCCGCCATTATCAAAGTCCTCAGCCTGGATCGCTCCGGGGATTGCGAATGGCACACCGAGGAACGGTGTTTGGGTGGTTGATGAAGTTGTAACAGTGAGTGTTGCGGGATTGCTGGTTGCAGTCCCCACACCATTACTCACAACGCAGCGAAACGTTGAACCATTGTCGGAAGTAGTCGCAGCCGGTATTGTGGTCGAAGCACTTGTTGCTGCGGCCACGTTCGCGT
>CAYJNF010000522.1:0-3041 GCA_964370915.1 uncultured Chitinophagales bacterium | reverse complement strand
GATATTGCAGAATATCTGATGAAAACAAAGCCTAAGGTGGTTGGAGTCCCTGTCTATACCGTGGGGAGAAAGGAAAGCTTTAGATTGCTCAAGCTGGCGAAAGAAGCTGGAGCAATCACAGTAGCTGGCGGCCCCCACATTCCACTGATGTTTACAATGAGTTGGAGGCCGGAGAAAGAATATCCATACATCGATCATTTTGTGTTTGGAGATGGCGAACTGGCATGGCAATCAATCACTGCAAAACCCGATACTCGGAATGGTGTAGTTTGGAAACAGGAAAAAAAGAATCCGCCAGATCTCAATGCTCTTCCATTACCTGCATATGGGAAAATTCAGAGTCAAGATTATCCTGCCAGACCTGCAACTAAGACGACATGGAGAGGAATTGATCTGACGGTAGTACCGCGTTACTCAGTAGTGTTTGGCCGAGGTTGTACTGGATCGTGTAACTTCTGTTCGACTTGGTGGGTCCATGGCAAGTATCGTCACCACTCAATAGAGTGGATGGAAAAGCATCTTGACCAACTCTGGAATATGGGCGCAAGACACTTGTGCTTTCAGGACGATTGTCTTACTGTCGATCGAGGTGCGTTTCTCGATCTCTGCGGGGTACTGAAGAAATACAACTTTGCTTGCTTTGGAACGACGAGGGCAGATTGCACAGATCAGGAGGTGATGGATGCGGCTTACGATGCTGGTTTCTACGAGTTCGCATTCGGGATTGAGCATGGCTCACAACATATGCTTGATGAGATGCACAAGAAAACAAATCTTGATGCCGCGTTCAAAGCAAGTGAATTCTGCAGGAAAGCAGGCATCGGTTTTACAGCACTGATGATGGAAGGTTACCCGGGAGAAACTGAAGATGATCGGCAAGAGAACAATCGTTTTCTGGCTAAACTCGATCCAGATGAAACTGGCACCATAGGCCACATAATGGTTTTGCCTGGGACAAAGCTGTATCGGCAATGTAGAGACGCTGGTCTAATCAACGATAATTTTTGGCTTGGAAATGAGCCATACTATACTTACCGAGGCGGTCTCCTCGGAAAAGGAGATAGCGAAATTCTTGCAGAGCAGGAAATGGGAACAAGAGAGCCTGATGCACAAAGAAAGCCAGTCGAATGGACGACCGAGCAAGAGCCTGTCGTCTCGGTGGTCATTCCGGTATTCAACAACTTCGCCTATACAAAGAAATGCTTGGAATCGATTTTTTCAACCAAGCAGGCAACGGCATTCGAGGTGATAGTCGTCGACGATGCTTCAACAGATGGCAGCAGTGATTTGATACGGCAATTACCCTTTCCGACCCGGATAGTTCGTCATGAGGAGAACAAAGGGTTTGCCATCAGTTGTAATGATGGGGCAACAGTTTCAACCGGCAAGTACTTGCTGTTCCTCAATAACGACACTGTTGTTCTACCCGGCTGGATGGACGCTCTGAGAACATGTCTCGTCAATGACGCCGGCATCGGGTTGGTGGGGAACCTGCAGATATTTCCGGATACTGGCAAAGTGCAGCAAGCGGGGATTGTTTGTGGTGAAAACAAGATGGTCTACAGCATTTACAACAATCAACTTCCTCATGATCATCCGGCAGTGAACAAACCTCGCGAGTTTCAATTCATCGCCGGCAGTTGTATGATGCTGGAGAAGGATTTCTTCTTCAGTGTTGGTGGCTTCGATCAGAGCTACGTGAACTCATGCGAGGATGTTGACCTGTGCATGAAAGTTCGTCAGGCGGGGAAGAAGGTGTTCTATTGTCCGGAGAGCAGGATTCTCCATTTTGAGTCAAAAACAGTCAGCGGACATGACAAGTCGGGGAAGAACTATCGGTTGTTCCTTGAACGATGGAGCAACAAAATGTTCAAGGATGATCACCTGTATCTCAAGGCGGACGGCGTCGCTTCAATCCAGAAAAGTACCGCTTCGTTTTCCGTATTGAAGAGTAGGAATGCCATTGAGATTGCGCGTGATGAACTGCAATGCCGCGGCAGTAACGTTCTTGATCCGAACATCCAGCGTGAATTCACAGCACATGGTTATGTGCCCAGGGTTGGTGACAAACTGAAAAGCTGGGATGTTCTGAAAACGATCAACTTTCTTGAGCAGCACATAGAAAGAAATTCTCCCGTACTTGATATTGGAACTTTTTGTTCTGAAATCCCCTGTTCACTTCACAGAATGAAATTCGAAAATCTCTCAGGGATCGACCTGAATCCTGAGGTGAAGCGGATGCCCTATTGCGAGAGAATCAACTACACCGTGGGCGACTTTTTCCACACTCCCTTTCCGGACGCATCCTTCTCGGCCATTACGGCAATTTCGGTTATTGAGCACGGATTCAAGAGTAAGTTGTTACTTAAGGAACTCAGCAGACTACTAAGTCCCGGTGGTTTTTTTATCGCATCAGTCGATTATTGGAAAGAAAAAATCAGCACTGAAGGTTTGACCTGGTTCGATATGGATTGGCGAATCTTCTCGAAAGAGGAAATGCTGGAGTTTTTTGATGAGGCGGCGAAATACGGCCTCTATCCCATCGGTAGTATGGATTTTGAGACCGGGGAAAAAGCAATTTCGTGGAACGACCGCGAGTATACCTTTGCATGGTTTGTGCTTCAGAAAAAGGGAGAACCAATGAGGGAAGCAATTCATTCGAAGGAACCATCTTCCAAACTAACCCGGGAGAAAATCGCTTTTCTCTCAACCTTCAATCAAATATGCGGTATTTCCTCGCACACAGAAGCCATCGTTAAGGCTCTCCAAAATGCAACACGTCAGAGCCATAGTTTCGATCAGGAAATAGTTGTCCTGTCCGAATCCGGTGTTGCGACGAGGGGGCCGGATGACCCGTATGTTATCCGCTGCTGGCGGAGAAACGGCGAGAATTTTGATCGTGCACTGGACGCAATTGTGAAGCATGGAATCTCAATCCTTCACATACAATTTCAGGACGGGATATTTGAACATACAGAACTTCTTGGTTTCGTAAGGAAATGCAGATCTCTTAGCGTTAAAATCTTTATCAGTTTTCACTC
>CAYJNF010000521.1:0-3055 GCA_964370915.1 uncultured Chitinophagales bacterium | reverse complement strand
CCCGCGTTCACCGGCCTCATCGATTATTTTGTCAATCTCAATGATATTGTTCGTCCCAACATAAAGGCATTCCTGCAGGGTCCCTTCGCTTCGCCGGGCGATAGCATGCGAACGGACATTAGAAGCATCCTTCCGCTCACTCAGCCTTATACGGTGTCACCATGGAGCTATCCCGGAACCGAATCTGTTGCTTCCGTGCCTGATAGTGTGGTGGATTGGGTATTGCTCGAGCTGCGTACGGGCACAGCATCAGCGACCAAAGTCGGCACGCGGGCAGCGTTCATCAAGAAAAGCGGCCGCATAGTAGATACCGATGGTTCCAGCGCGGTTACATTTGCCGGCGTGACAGCAGGAAATTACTATCTCATACTCCGTCATCGGAATCATCTGTCGATCATGACCTCGTCGGCGATTGCACTCAGTAGTTCATCGGCTTTGTACTCGTTCACAACAGCACAGACGCAGGCGTACGGCACAGCACCGATGGCCCAGGTAGCGACAGGTGTTTTCGCTCTGTACGGCGGCGATGCAAATATGTCGGGCATAGTAACAGCGTCAGATGCTAACGGCGTTTTCGGTTCTCTTAATGCCACAGGCTACAGCCAAGACGATGTCAACATGAGCAGCATTGTAACAAGCGCGGACGCCAACGTCGTGTTTGGCAGTTTGAACAAGACCAGTCAGGTTCCTTAACTGATGAGTAAAAAAATTTGGGGGGGAGATTTACTTGCACCGGAACGTTACTACTATCTTCATCGCGATTCTCGCAACACTTTCCTTTGCCGCAAACTCCTTAAATGCTCAGTGGTGGAATAACGCGTGGCATTACCGCGTACCTGTAACCGTGGGTGCCAACGGATTCACCCGAACCGACAAACCGGCGGAAGTGACACCGAACTTCACCACGCTGCTCGCCGGCGGTACACTCAACGACAACTCGATCCGCGTTATTGAAGTCGACAACTCCGGCGTCGTGCTCGACACGAATGTTGTGTTTCAGTTTGACAAAGACCCTGCGTACAATGCGTCGACCAATGCTGTCGGCACAGTGGTGTTCATGCTTGGGGGCACGACAGCATCGGGTGGCTCACGCTACTTTCACATCTACTTCGATCAGGGATCAGGATTCACTCTTCCCTCCTTCTCAAATCAAGTCACGCTGACCGATAACGTCTTCTTCCAGGGGCAGTCAAGTTATCAAGTCAACAACCAACTCGGCACACTTTGGTATCACAAAATCGGCGGCGGCTTTGCGGGGATGCGCGACCTGAACAACAACGAGTGGATTGGCTATCAGCCGTGCTGCCAGGGAGGCGGCGAATATCGGGGAATCCCGAACATGGGCGACTATGCGCATCCCGGCTATGCCAACGGTTCAAGCACGATCCTCAGTCAAGGCCCCATCAAGATTACGATTCAAACAGTCACGACCGACGGTACAAATGCTCGTTTGACGTGGGGATTCTATCCACGATACCAGACCATGATTCTCCATCAGACTTCCGTCAACTACTGGCTGTTATACGAAGGGACTCCCTACGGAACTCTCGATGAGACGAATGGCTACATCAAGAACTCGTCGGGACAGACTCTCAACCTCGGATCGTCGTTTGCCGCCGACCTCACCGCCCCGGAATGGGCCTACTTCGGCCAAACCGGTCAGCCGCGCTTTTTGTTCTTCGCCCATCACAATGACGATAACATCATCGATCACTACCGCCCCTTCCCCGGACCGATGACGGTGTTTGGATTTGGACGCGACGGCGCTTCGACAACGCATTATCTTTCGGCGACACCCGCGTACCTTACATTTGGTTTCGGCGAAAATGAATCGCAGTCCGCCGCAACAATGGACAACGCGTTCCGCGATCTCAGCATCACAACAGGAAGCGTCGAATCATCAGGATTCTCCGTCAGCAGTATTCAGGTGACGCCCGGTGTCACGTCGGCCATCGTCGCGTGGGCGACCAACAGGCCGGGCACAACAAGTTTTTCGTACGGCATGACTTCATCATACGGAACAACGATCAGCGATACGAACAAAGTAACTTCGCACACCGTTACGCTCACCGGCTTGACGGCTTCAACTCTGTATCATTTCCAGATTGCGAGTGTTGATACGGGCGGAAATCCTTTCAGCACGTCCGATCAGACATTCACGACGAGCGGCGGGTTTGTCGGTTCAACAATTCAAACCGACAACTTCAATACCACGCCGTTGAACTCGACCCTCTGGACGACATTCAATCCACTTGCCGACGCGACGGTTACAGTAAACGGCACACAGCTGTCCATCGCCGTTCCCGGTGGCGTGTCGCACGATGTATGGGCCAGCGGCAACTTTGCACCGCGCATTATGCAAACATGTAACAACGTTGACTTTGAAGTCGATACAAAATTCGACACACCCCTCAATGCACAATATCAGTTGGAAGGAATCATCGCACAGCAGGACTCGCTGAATTTCCTCCGCTTCAACTTGCAATCCGACGGCACGTCAATCAAAGCCCTTGCAGTCTCGTTCCTCGGTGGCTCCCCGACCATCCGCATCGAAACATCGCTCGGAGTCAACAATGTTGCTCCGTTGTATCTGCGCGTCACTCGTGTCGGGTCCACGTGGTCTCTTCTCTACTCGGCAAATGGTTCCTCATGGACGACGGCGGGGAGTTTCACCCACACTCTCACCGTGTCATCAATCGGGCCGTTTGCCGGAAACGCTGGTGGCAATCCGGCCCTGACGTGCCTGATCGACTACTTCAGAAACAGGGCAACGGTCTCGGTGAATACCAAAGCTCTGCTGCAGGGTGCATACTCTGCGGTTGGTGATAGCATGAGAACCGATATTCGTGCTTCTCTTCCCTTGAGTCATCCCTTCGGTTCCGCTCCGTGGAACTACTCCGGCACCGAAAGTGTGGTCACCATCCCGGCGGGTGTCGTTGATTGGATGTTGATCGAACTTCGGTTCGCCATCGATTCGGGCAGCGTTGTACGTCGTCGTGCAGCGTTCATCAAAAAAGACGGCACGATCGTCGACCTCGATGGCACTGGTTCAGTG
>CAYJNF010000520.1:0-3056 GCA_964370915.1 uncultured Chitinophagales bacterium | reverse complement strand
GTGAGTATGTCTTCGAGCGGCACTTTGTTCTCCTGCAGCACGCGCAGCAACGCCTGCTTTGCTTCCTGCCTGCTCAAGGCTGCCATCTCCTTTGATTGCAAATACGTTGCAACTGACTTCGCACTCCAGCCATGAGGAGAGGCAGGCACCTTCATGGTTTCGAATATCTTTTCGAACTGAATGGCAAGTTCCGGCGCGGGTTCGTCCGGTGCACCCGCCGCCAACCCGGCAAGAAGGTTGTGCAGAGAGATCGTCCGGGTCGGGATGACTGCGACCTCGGGAATCTTGCTTGAGTCAGAACAGACAATAAGCCCTGTGCTGGATGCGAGTTTTCTGAGAAGCTCTCCGACCTTCACATATACCTCCGCAACTCATCGATTCGTGTTTCAAGTTCTTCCGTCGAAAGGTTGGCATATGCCGGCGGAAGAAAACTCGCGTCGGTGCACTCTTTCACAGCAACAAGATCCATGTATTCCAGTTTCTTTGTTTGCGCGTTGGGTTTTGATTGATGCACAACTTCGCCGAGCAACGCGGCAAACGGACGTTGCGTTGGCGATTCCAGTTCGTGCAGGCGAAGCGCTCGGATAAGCATCGCCTCGATTTCGTTGCCGCCAAAGACTGCATTTGCCGGAAAAGCCGGAATGTCATCGGCCTTCACCGGAAATTTCAACTTCCTGGCAATCGCAACGAACATGTCTTTGTATTCTTGCGGTGATTGCGGCGGAAAGAGCGGAATGTGTACATCCAACCGTCCTTGCCGCTTCAAATCCACTTCCAGAAGATCGGGGCGCGACGTGGCAAATACCCAGATGATCTTTCCACGATTGAGTGTGTTGGACATTTCCTTGGCGAGCATTGCGTACACACGCCCCGACAATCCCTGGTCGCCACCGCCGGCATCACGCTTGCCCGTCATCTGATCGGCTTCGTCCACAAAGACCAGCACCTGTCCCAGCGCCCGGAGTATAGCAAAGATACGTTCGAGATTTCCTTCTGTTGCGCCAACCCATTTGTCGCGAAAATTCTTCAACACCACACAGGGAATTCCCAGCTCTCCTGCCCAACATTGCACGACGAAGGTTTTTCCTGTTCCAATCCGTCCTGTGAACAGATAACCCATTGGCAACGCATGTTGCTTTCCTTCGCGAATGAGCTTCGCATCCTGACGCAACCACGCTTTGACAGCCTCATGTCCGGAAACAAGATCAAGCGTGAACGGCGACTCCATGAATTCCAGAAGCTCGTGACACTCTTTCTCGATGAGATCTTTCTTCATCGATCTGACGAACTGGTCGGTCACGCGTTGGCCATTGTTCACCAGTGTCGAGATTGCCGTGCGTGCGCCGATGCGACTCAGGCCTGTCATCCGTTTGGCGAGCACCTCCACGCTCATGTCGCTTTGTTCCGCCAGCTTTGGCAAAGAAGACTTCTGGAGCCAGCGTATGTACTCTGCCATTTCGATTTCACTCGGCAGCGGGATTTCGATCTTTGCGCTGTGTGGATTCTCGCTGAGCAGTGAGTTGATATCGGTAAGCTTCTCCGTGATCAGAAATGTTGCGATGTTGCTACCCAGAATGGTCGGATCGTTCGCCCAGCTCAGAACTTTCACGACATGCGATCCGAGATCGCCGGAGAGATTCAGCGGATCGCCGTGAGGGACAATGAACTGCGCAAAATCGAGAATGACCGCGACCTTGAGTTTAAAATCCTTGTTCTGTTTGCTCTTGATCGCCTCGAGGTTGAGTGTACGAAGCAGATAAAGATCGATGAGTTCGAGAGCTTTGGCTGGCTCACGCGTGTTGAATGTCGTTGGCCGGATCGCGTCGGGTCCGGCAAGCGACGTGAGCCACTCCGACCAGTCTTTGTCTCCCTGCGTAACGCGAATCCCTTTTCCACGATCGTATGTAATGACGGTGTCAAATCCTTCCAACATCACATCCTGAAGAAACTTCTTCATTGGAAGGAACGAGTTCTCGTCGGAGGAATTCGTCGACGGAATAACGTCGAAGGTATTGCCATAGAGAATAAATTGCGCGACAGAGCCCGAACGGAAAAGCTCTCTCAGTTTCTGCGCCCACAACGGAAGAAGCGATGGCATGGCTCGTTTGTGTTATGCCGATTCTATTTGCGATGACCTGACGATTGGCTGTCCCAACACCGACGGCGGTTCTTCGACAACATCCTTCACCGCACCAAAAATGTTTTGCTGTTCCTTGATCCACTCGGTGGTTTCGCCAAGACTTGAACTGACGCTGTCGATGCGCACCGCGATTGCCTGGGAGTCTTTGCTCACCGCCGCCTGCTCACGCAGCAACTCAATCTGCTGTTCGATTCTGTTCAGTTCCGCGTCGATGTACATGAGCTTCGATTCCGCCTCGCCGAGGACCGCGAGACGTTGCTTGAGAATATCGCGCTGGCTTTCAAGCGACTTCAGTAACTCAGGGGCGAGCTTGTCGCTTTTCATACGCGTTTCCAGCTGCTGGATTTCCGTTTCGAGCTTTCCGCGGAACTCGGAGGTGAAGCTGGTTTGCTTGATCATCTGCGCGATCCCCTCTTTGGTAAAGAGAAGCTGCAGAAAAATCCAGGCGAACCTATTGAGACTCTGTGAATGCTGATCAACAATTCTGGGACCGACGTTGAGTTGATTTGCGTAGAACTCCATGATCGAGCGGCAGCGCTGTTGTAGCGCCTCGAATCGTCCACGGGCAGAGGGAGTCAACCTGGTCAGCAACGAGGAAAGCTCGACATGTTTGTCTTCCTTTTCTTTCGCGCGCTGTTTGGCCTGCACGGCTTTTTGAAAGCGTTGGTTTGTCCCGAGCGAAAACAGGTATGCCAGTTCGGCGCCGGCTCCCAGCAAGAGGAACCCGGGGTTGACGAGAATTCCGAGCATTCCAAATGCTGCAAGCCCAACCCAATTCGGACTGACCAACATTCCTGTAGGCTTCGCGTTGAATGCGGAGACGAGATAATCGCGGAGACCGGGAGATTTCGGCATTTTATGCGTGAGGAAACTTGTGTGGGCACAAAGTATCAAAAAACGATGTGAGAATCAAAAA
>CAYJNF010000519.1:0-3056 GCA_964370915.1 uncultured Chitinophagales bacterium | reverse complement strand
AGATGGAATCCGGGGTTGACGCTTTTCGCTCCATTCGTTATCAGGCGGTAGTATGCCACAACATTCGATGCAGCTTTCCGTGCAATCTCTTCATCATCTTTCCATTCGCGAATGAGATACGGTCCGCCGTTCCGACCGGCATACAACGATGACACGAACTCAAAGCCCGCTCCGCTATCGTTGGTCCACAAATGGATGAACCCGATCTCCGGTACTTCGGCCATGATTCGCTTCACCAATTCCCGGTAATGTTCCTGTACGACTGGATGAGCAAGGGCAAGTGTGTAGCGCGGACGAAACGATTCGCGTGGATGGTCAACCCGCGCTCCGCGAAGAAATCCGTAGTGTTGCCAGAATTCCTCCGGCATCGACCGGGGGGAATTGATGTGAAGGCCGGGCGTAAGACCGTACGTTCGCGCAAGCAATGCGTTGCGCTTTAAGTTGTTCAGATTTGCCTGCAGATAGTCGGGGGGATAATAGCCGCGTGTGAGCGGACCTTCGACGAATTGATCGAGGTCGGGGCTGTAATCATAGAACCAGGAGTACACGTCGCCCGGCGGACCCGACTCAAACGGTCGATCCGATCCCAGTCCATTGATCGCCACGTGGGAGAACCCCTGTCCGGCAAGCTGTCTCACAAATTCTTCTTTGTTGAATGTTCTCGCGCTACGCAAACTGCCGACAAAGAAATCGCTGAGATTGCGAAGCCACGGGAATGCGGGTTCAATGCAGATTCCGGTTTTGAACTTTCCAATCCTGCAGGTTAGCCAGTCCCCTGTTGCGAGAGTGGCGAGTGCATACAACCAATGAGCATGAGAAGCGCTCACTGTTCCTGTGCCAGTCTCATCAATCCTAAAGTACATCCACGCACCGGGCTTCATGACGGGCGTTCCAAGGGAAATCCGAAGTACTCCGGGACCTTCACTCACGCGCGACGAATCGACAACGGCAATGGAAGCTGTCAAAGCAATACGTTTAGCCACTGTGCGCAGCACCAACGGTCCGTTCACGTCATACACAACGCTTCGCGTCCTCAGCAGCGCGTCGCGTACGAGCACCGGTGATGATTCGGTGTTCTTCACACGACTAATCCTTGCCAAGCTCGCGACGAACGATCTCTGCTCCTGCGACCATGGCTTTCAGTTTGCCGAACGCGCGTTGGCGTGGCATGAATTTCATCCCGCAGTCGGGGCTGAGATACAATTTCTCCGCGGGGATAAACTCCAGCGCCTGCCGGATACGCTGCGCAACCACGTCGGGTGTTTCGATGTTCTCATCTTTCACATCCAACACACCCACTACGATTTCTTTATCGGTCTTGTATTGCTTGAAGAGCTCCAATCCCACTCCATCGGAGACGGCAAATTCCATGCTTAGCTGATCGGACTTGGTTTCGAGAATCGCGGGAAACAGCTCGGCATACTGACCTGTGAACAGTTTTTTCAATTGGTAATTCCCGTAGCAGACGTGAAGTGCAATCTTCGCACGCACACCTTCGACAAGCTTGTTGAACGACTCCACCAGCCACGGCATATCTTGCGGATACCCGACCCAAACCGGCTCGTCGATCTGAATGAAATCACAGCCTGCTCCAACAATGGATTTCAACTCAATATTCAAAATATCCGCTAACTCGAAAATCAGTTCCTTGTCGGTTTTGTAATACTCATTCGTGGCGCGCTTGGCCAGCATTTGCGGACCCGTCACACACACCTTGGTCCGATGCGTTGTGTGCTGTTTGAAAAACGCAAAGTGCTTCTCCATGCCCAGGCTTCCCTTGTGCTTCACTTTCTCACGAACGATGGGATCGAGCATCTGGATGTTGGGATCAAGATTGCCGATCGACTTCAGCTTGCCGGACATATCGAAGCCGTGAATACGCATGGAGAAAAAATTCACCATTGTCTCACGCCGAAGCTCACCATCGGTAATGATATCCACTCCCGCCATTTCTTGATCTTTGATGGCAGACTTCACGGCGTTGTCGTGCGCCTCTTCAATCTGTTCGGGAGAGAGAATGCCCTGCTTCCCCATCTCACGAACTTTGTCCAGCCATGCCGGAAAACTGTAACTCCCTATGACCGTTGTGGGAAGCAACGGGAGCGGTTGCTGTTGCGATGACATTGCAGTTATATCCTTTCAAAAGAGATTCGTCAAAACGGTAAGTGCGTTGCTGCCCACCATATCGTCAGGCAAGGAAACATGAAGGGGTAATCACCTACGGGTAGCTGAGCCTTCTTTGAACACCCGATAACGGCGATTACCCCAAGTTACGACATTGGATCAGGGCTCCCCCTTTTCCAATGCTACAGTCCTCTTATTTGAAATTGACCGACAACGATACGCGATGGACCGAGCTTAGTATCTTCATTTGCGTATACGCATAATCTGCACGGATAAAATAGCCTTGAAAATCAGTCCCAACGCTTGCACCGGCACTGAACCCTTCAATGGTCGTGTTGATCGCGGCGCGCTGGCTGTTCCCTCCATCGTTGGCACCGGAGTAGTTCAGTTTGTAACCGCCGCGGATCGAGATCATATCAATGAGGGTATATTCGATCCCGGTATAGTAATATTGCTGGCCGTCCTGCGGCTTCACGGCATCAACGGCAAGCATGACCTTATTCGACTCGTCCTTGTAGGGTGCGATGGATGTGCCGAAGCTGAATGTCAGCGGAATCGAGGCGCCGAAATCATAATACTTCAGATCACCGCCCAGGTTGCTGATGCGAGCGCCAATGTTCCAGTCGAGAACGCCGATGTGGTAGATAGAGCCGAGATCGAATGCGATCGCGTTGGCTCTCTGATCATCGATCTTCTCACTGATGTACTTGGCTGTGATGCCGAGCGACAGACGATCGGTCACGTACCGTGCAAACGTTGCCTGCACCACCAGATCATTGTAGTCGTATGTTGATCCCGAGCCGTTATCGATCTGTTGCGAGACAAGAGAGGGGAATTGATCACGGTCGGCCGGGATGCCGTTCACTCCAAACGTCATGAATCCGAGACCAAACGTTCCAATATCTTCAAGGTTGTACGTCGCAGCGACCGCC
>CAYJNF010000518.1:0-3066 GCA_964370915.1 uncultured Chitinophagales bacterium | reverse complement strand
CTTGCGCCGGTGCAGTCCGATTTGTTCGAGTATGTGAAGGCCGGCGTATCCGGTTTCGTCTTAAAGGATGCGACGTTCGACGACTTCCTCGCCACTATCCGGACTGTTGCCCAGGGGGGGAAAGTTCTTCCGCCACTGCTGACCGGATCGCTCTTCTCACAGATTATCGATCAGGCTGCCAGTAAGGGCAAACGCATTCCTGCCAACCTCGTGAAGATGACTGGCCGCGAGCGTGAAGTGGTGGAATTGATTGCCGAAGGGTTGAGCAACAAGGAAATTGCCAGGCGACTTTTTCTTGCCACCGATACCGTGAAAGGTCACGTGCACAACATACTTGAAAAACTTGCTCTGCACACCCGGCTTGAGGTTGCGTCCTACGCGCATACGCGCAGGACGGACAAGCCGACCCCGAGTACCAAACGCACTTCGTAATTCTTACCCCCCAAAAGGACCGGTCCCTTTTCCATCCTTTGGATGCATTCTTCCGTGACCCGGTGTTCCTATGTTGTGTGTGATGAGAGGATGGACACTTGCCACACACCAAGGACCCACGGCGCCGCACACGCGCTAAACCGAAGCCCCGTTCCGCGCAGCACGAACATGAAATTGAAAAGCTCGTGCAAGCCGGAGTTGAGCGATTCATGCTCAAGAACGCGTCGATCTACGACTTCTTGAAGATGATCAGGTCTGCGACCAAACGGGAGACTACATCCCCACATCCTCTCACAGGAGAGGTATTCTCGCGTATTGTCAAAGCGGCAATCAAGAAGCGGAAACGACAGGCATCAGGAAAGAAGCATTCAGATTCACAGAGAAGGAACTAACATGCGTAAGTTGCGTATTGGGGTCATCGACCTCGTGAGTAAGGGTCCGACACGGGCGCTCTGGGCGCGCGTGATGAACGCAAGCCTCGCCAGCATTATGCCGCAGGCGGTTGCTTTGTGGTGCAAGGAAGAAGGTCACGATGTGACGTTTATGTGTTACACGGGATTTGAAAATCTGGTGGAGGAACTTCCGGCCAATGTCGATCTCGTTTTCATCGGGGCGTTTACCGAAGCGGCACAGATTGCGTATGCCTTGAGCAACCAATTTCGTTCGCGCGGTGCCGTTACGGTGATCGGTGGACCTCACGCGCGCTGTTATCCGCAGGACGCGCAGAAGTACTTTGACTACGTTCTGGGTTTCACGGACAAGACCACAATCCACGACGTGCTGACGGATTGTTCGCGGCACCGGCCAATGGGTGTGCGCCTCGCGGCGCAACGGCAGCCATTGCATATTCCGGGTGTGCGTGAGCGATGGGAATTCATCGAGCCGACTCTGCGAAAAGCGCCGTTCCTGAAAATTGTGCCCATGCTCGGCAGCGTCGGATGTCCGTACACGTGCAGCTTCTGCATCGATTCCACAGTTCCGTACCAACCAATGAGCTTCGATGTGATCAAAGAGGACTTGCGATTCCTCCGCACAAAATTCAAGCGTCCCCTTGTAGGGTGGCACGATCCAAACTTTGGTGTCCGGTTCGACGATTTCCTCGATTGCATCGAAGACGCTGTTCCGCCAGGAAGCATTGACTTCGCGGCGGAAAGCAGCCTGTCGCTCTTGTCGGAGCCGCACATGAAACGTCTCAAGCATAACGGCTTCAAGGCCCTTCTTCCGGGAATAGAGTCATGGTATGATCTCGGGGAGAAGTCACGAACAGGTCACATGCGGGGATTGGACAAAGTGCGCCGGGTCTCCGATCACGTGAACATGAACCTGCGCTACGTTCCCAATATCCAGACGAATTTCGTTCTGGGGCTCGACGTTGATGCGGGACCCGAACCATTCGAACTGACAAAACGATTTGTCGACCTGACGCCGGGCGCCTTCCCCGGCTACTCCTTGCTCTCTGCATTCGGTGAAGCAGCGCCACTCAATCTCGAATATCAGCGCGCCAACCGCGTTATTCCTTTTCCATTTCACTTCCTGAACAACAACAGTGCAATGAATTTGAAGCCGGCACACTACGCCTGGCCGAAATTCTATGAGCACATTATCGACCTCACCTCGTATACGTTTTCGCGTCGAGCCATCTATCGGCGCATACTTGCAACGAACGCGTTCATCCCGAAATGGTTGAACGTCGTGCGTGCGGTGTCGTCGGAGGGATATGGGAGAATTCGCAAGTACGGCGTCGTGCGCCGAAAACTGGAAGAGGACAAACAGTTCCGGCTGTTCTTCGAACAAGGGACGGATGAAATACCGCAATTCTATATCGATCAGGTTCGTGAAGACCTCGGCCCGATGTGGGACTGGCTGCCCAAAGGAGCCCTCTCGCATGATCCCAACGCCTATCTCAACTCAACAACGGAAAGCATGGTTGTAGAACCGGAGATCCAGCGTCTGGCAGTGAATGAATAACTGGAGGGACATCTGCCTGTCCCTGCTCGCGAACCGGGACAGGGCATGCCCCATGTCCCTGTATTTTCATCATTGATGAGGGAAAAACGTGACACAATCTTCCACGCTCTGGGGAACGCTTCAACGTTTTGTACCGAAGAGACAATGGATTTCAACGCTCGAAATATTCACGATCATCGAATGTCATTCCGAATTCGACCGCGACGATCTGCAGCTTCACACTTCACACACGCCGCATTGGAAGCGTAACGTGCGGCGCATGCTTCGCGACAAGAAGAAAGCAGGTTCCATAAAGGGACGAACATTGAGCGGAAACTGATCGTTACGCTTGTCGGGTGGGGCAAAATCAAATTCGCACGTCAGGGAAGAAAAAGGCAGGAAAAACAGGAATTCCCTGAGAAGAGACTTTTTTAGCTCGAGAGGTGCCATCCCAGCAGTCTGTCGATCTCTCGCCGTTCGTTCGCAATCGCTTCGCCTTGAGTTGGAAACAATTCCCCTTCCGCATTTTTCTTACCACGACTGTTGGTGCAACAATACATCGTCTGATGGCCAATCTTGTCAGACAGGACGATGATCTCTACCTCGCGGTGTGTCGCCTTCGTTGTCGTCTTTTTTCTCAAAGATCACTCCTCACAGTGGGATAAGCTGATAGTTTCCGAAATCAAG
>CAYJNF010000517.1:0-3076 GCA_964370915.1 uncultured Chitinophagales bacterium | reverse complement strand
ATCCACATTCGCGGCGGAAGAACGCATGAGGCGGCATTGCTGCTCGACGGCGTCTCGATCCAGGACCCGCTCGCAGGGACAGGATTCGGTTTGCAGGTCAGTCCGGGATCGATTCAGGATGTTGAAGTGATCACCGGCGGCTACAACGCGGAGTACGGGCAGGCGACATCGGGGATTGTGAACATCACGACGCGTGAAGGATCGGACAAGTATAGCGGGTCCATTTCCTATAAGCTTGATCACTTTGGGTTCAACAAGAATTCGCCTGGCAACTGGAACACCGATTTCCTCGATGCGAGTTTGAGCGGACCGGAGCCGATCACATCGTATCTGTTGCCTGGACTCGGCGTACAGATTCCCGGCTCGATGAGTTTCTTCGGTACAGTCTATGGCCGGCAAACGGATGACTATACTCGTTGGGTGCAGCTCGTTGACGGACAAGGGAGACCGGCGGGCTATGTTGTTCGCGCTCCGAATGAATTGTACTCGTCGATATTCCCTTCGGGCGGCGGAACACGTTTCTCGCCGCGGCGCAACAACGACTACTCGATGCTGCTCAAGTTCACATACAAACCGGTCGGCACGACAAAGATCTCATACAGCTTCAACCAGTCAGTCGTCATCAATCAGAACACGCAGACGATACAAGCAACTCTCGATCGCGTCGAGCCGAATCCGGGATATCAGTACCTCTTCCAGTACATCCCCGACAGCGCCAACACGTTCACGCAACGGAACATTCAGCACGCAGTCTCGCTGACGCACACGCTCAGCAAGGAGACATTTTTTGAAATGCGGTTCAGCCGGTACACCGCGCATATCCGCGGCGATGCGAACGGCAAGAAGTTCAGCGAGTACATGGAGCCGCAGGACATCGTGACGTATCCGATCAGGTATTACTCCACGGTGAACTCGCTGGGTGACACGACATGGGGTGTTATTCCGGGCGACGGCTTCTACGACCTCGGCTCGCCGACATCGTATCGCGACCAATTTGCGATTGAGAATACGTTCAAGTTTGACCTGACGAAGTTCTTCAGCGAGAGGAACAAATTCAAAGCCGGCATCGAAATGCGTTTTCAAGAGCTGCAGATGGTGGACATCTTTCAGCCCTGGATTCGTCCGCAGGGATTTGACTATGACATCTACAATGTGAAACCGGCGCTCGGCGCATTGTACGCCCAAGACAACATCACGCTCAAGGGCATGATCCTGAATTTCGGTCTGCGCCTCGACTATTGGATGCCCGGAAAGTACGTCGATGACATCGCATCGAATCCATCAGACTCGCTCATCATCTCGCAGGGTTTGCGCAAGCAATATCTCGACAACACGTTCAGCCTGTTCGGTCGCAGAGTGAAAGCGCGCATCAGCCCGCGGCTCGGCATCTCGCATCCGATCTCGGACAATCAATCGCTGTTCTTCTCGTACGGACATTTCTCAAAATTCCCCCGACCGCAGTTCGTGTACTCGAAGCTCAGCCGAACAAGCGTCAGGTCGAACACCGCTGCCGTTGGCAACCCGGATCTGAATCCTGAAACTACTGTGTCGTACGAACTGGGCATTCGCAATCAGCTTTCGGGCAACGATGTGCTCACCGTGACGGCATACTACAAAGACATCTTCGACTACATTACGGAAAAAAGCGTTCGACGAACGTCGGGACTGGGCGGGTCGCAATACTACAGCATCAATCTCAACACGGACTACGCCCGCTCGAAAGGAATCGAAGTCGAGTACAAGAAGCGCATCGGCAACTGGTTCCGCGGCTCGTTGTCGGCATCGTACTCGATTGCGACGGGGAAGAGTTCGTCGCCGAACGAGAGCATTGTTTCACTGCAACTCGGCGAACCTGAGAACATCAAGGAGCGCTATCTCATCTGGGATCGGCCCGTGCAAGTGTCGGCGAACCTGAACCTCTCTGTGCCGAAGGATGAACCGCTGTTCGGATTCGGGCGTGGCATTCTCGACGACTACAATTTGTTCGTGCGCATCTTTTATCAAAGCGGTAAGCGCTACACGCCGCAAATCTACAACGGCATTGATTCGACAACTGGGCGGCCGCTGTACAGCACAAACGTGAATCGTCTCTACGAAGAAATTGCTTCTCCGTGGTTCTATGTCGATCTGAATTTTGAAAAATACATCGACCTGAGTTTTGGAAAACTCGTCGTGGGGATTGAAGTCCAAAACCTGCTGGACAACAAGAACTCCCAGATCATCAATCCGGTGACAGGGCGAGCGTACGAGTACGGCGATCCGACTCCTTCGTCGTACAACGATCCGGTGTACCCGCAGCTCACAGGAAGTATTTCGCCGTATCCCTACGACCCGGCGCGGTACAAGGAGCCGCGGACTCTACGTTTCAGTTTGGCGTTTAGATTCTGATGAAGAAAGCGTTCTACATACTGTGTGCGCTTGTAGTTGTGTCACTCTCGGCGCAAGCTCAACTCATTCCGAATCTTGGCGGACAGCGTGCGGGCATCTCTGCGTTTCAGTTCTTGAAGATTGGCGTTGGGGCGCGCGGCATTGCCATGGGCGAGTCGTTTGTGGCGGTCGCGAACGATGCATCTGCGTTGTTCTGGAATCCGGCAGGCCTCGTGCAGTTAACAGAGAATCAGGTGATTGCGTCGCGCACGGAGTATGTTGTCGATATCAAGCACGACTTCTTCGGCGTTGTATATCATCTCGGCGAATCGGATGCGCTCGGCGCTTCGTTTTCGTCATTGCACATGGATGACATGGAGATCACGACGGAGGCTCAGCCGTTCGGGACGGGAAGGTACTTCACGTTTGGCGACATCGCAGTTGGCGTGAGCTATTCGAAGAAAATGACGGATCAGTTCAGCTTCGGCGCGACGATTCGCTACGCAGAGGAGACGCTCGATGTTCTCAAGATGCGCTCCGTGATGGTCGATCTCGGAACGCTGTACTGGACGGGATTGGGATCGACACGCTTTGCAGTGACCATCTCGAATTTCGGGGCCGACGTTCAGCCGAAAGGGACGGTGACGCAGTTCAATGGATTGAGAGTCAGCGACTTTCAGTCGTTCTCGCTGCCGACGGTGTTCAAGCT
>CAYJNF010000516.1:1239-3084 GCA_964370915.1 uncultured Chitinophagales bacterium | reverse complement strand
CCGATGACCAACCGCTGTTCACCGAAAAACACCAAACAAATTCTTCCGTCCAGCGTATACTGGATCATCGTTTCAGGCAAACGAAAATATTTTGACGCAAAGCCTTTTTTCGTATCTTATGCCGTTCTGAACAAAGTACTTTTCATACATATGCAGCAGGGTTCTTTACAATGAGTTTGATAACTGAGAATGCTGATCTTTCCGGGCTTCGAATCAACCGCGATGTGCAAGCCAACGGATCACGCGGGAAGTCAAAGCGCATCCTGGCCATGGTTACCGTGGTCGCAGTTGTTGTTGCTGCAGGCTATTTTCTGCTGAGCGGAACTTTTGCTGCCGTTCCTGAAGTCGAGCTTGCGACTGTAACGCTTACGTACCCATCCTCAGCGAATGCCGTGCTCACGGCCAGCGGTTACATTGTGGCGCAACAAGAGGCTGCAATAGCTTCAAAGGCAACGGGACGACTCGTCATGTTGTCGGTTGAAGAGGGTGACCGCGTGAAAAAGAATCAGGTAATCGGACAGATTGAAGATCAGGATGTGCTGGCGGCATTGGCACAAGCCCGAGCGAATCTTGAGCTTTCCATCGCCGACCGCGAGGATGCAAAACAATGGCGTGATCGTCAGCGGACGATGCTGCCGTCGGGCCTCACCTCGCAGGCCGAGGTGGACGCTGCAGAAGCACGATTCAAGCGAGTTGAAGCCGGTATCAAGGCGGCCCAAGCGAATGTTCAATCTGCTCAAGTGTCGCTCGAGAACACTCGCATACGCGCGCCCTTCGATGGAACGGTGCTCAGCAAAAACGCCAACGTCGGAGAAGTCGTCGCCCCATTTGCTTCGGGAGCCGGATCCAAAGCAGCCGTCGTAACAATTGCAGATATGACATCACTCGAAGTGGAAGCCGATGTTTCCGAATCGAACATTACGCGCGTCGTCTTGAACGGTCCTTGCGAAATCACTCTCGACGCGTATCCGGAGAAGCGTTATCAAGGGTACGTCCACAAAATTGTGCCAACTGCCGACCGCTCAAAAGCAACCGTGATGACAAAAGTCAGATTCAAGGAGCGTGACGAACGTGTGTTGCCCGAAATGAGCGCCAAGGTAACATTCCTATCCAAAGAAGTCACAGCAACGGAAGCGCAATCTCCGCCAAAGCTTACCATCCCCGATGGCGCGCTCGCGACACGAGACGGCAAGAGCGTTGTCTTGATGGTGCATGACGAAGAAGTCACCGAGAAGGAAGTTAAGACGGGGGAACATATTGGAGACCGTATTGTTGTGACCGAAGGCCTGGCCCAGGGCGACAAGGTTGTCCTTCGCCCCGATCCGAGCCTCACCACCGGAACGAAAATCAAAATCAAATCGTAAAAGGCAGGAGAACACTATGGCATCGCTGAACGGCGCAATCATACAAGTCAACAATGTGAAGAAGTCGTACTATCGCGCGTCGATAGAAATTCCGGTGTTGCGCAACCTCTCCATCTCGGTTCCCAACGGTGAGTTCCTTGCATTAATGGGGCCTTCAGGCTCCGGCAAAACAACACTCCTTAATCTTGTTGCAGGAATTGATAAACCGGATTCCGGTGAAGTTATCGTTGGGGATGTGAACATTGCGGGTCTGGGTGAATCCGAACTCGCCAAGTGGCGCTCACATCACGTAGGATTCATTTTCCAGTTCTATAATTTGCTTCCGGTGTTGACGGCGTACGAAAATGTCGAGTTGCCTCTCCTACTGACAAAACTCTCCAAGAAGGAGAAGAAGGAACATGTGGAGTTCGCACTGAATCTGGTCGGACTCTCGGACCGGATGCAAAACCGTCCGTCCCAGCTTTCCGGCGGCCAGCAGCAG
>CAYJNF010000516.1:0-1229 GCA_964370915.1 uncultured Chitinophagales bacterium | reverse complement strand
GCCTACGGGCGATCTCGACAAGGCATCCGCAACGGATGTTATGATGCTCCTGAATCGGCTGAACACGGAATTCAAAAAGACCATTGTGATGGTAACTCACGACCAGCGCGCTGCTGAGAAGGCGCATAAAGTCATGCATCTCGACAAAGGCGAACTTTCAGCGTAGGAGAACTTCATATGTTAACTTGGAAGCTGATACTGAACAACACGCTCAACCACAAACTGCGAACGGTGTTGACCATCGTCGGTATCGCCATTGCGGTCGGCGGATTCGGGTTTGTGCGCACCATCGTAACGGCGTGGAACGCGGGCGTCGATGCCTCGGCGGCAAACCGGATGATTACGCGTCATGCAGTGTCGTTCATCTTCCCTCTCCCACTGTCGTATCGCGAACAACTTCTCCGAACACCGGGCGTGTCCGAGGTCTCGTATGCAAACTGGTTCGGCGGTGTCTACAAAGATCCTTCCGAATTCAAGAATTTCTTCCCGCGCATGGCGGTTGATGCAGACACGTACTTCGATCTCTACCCGGAGTACATCATTGATCCTGCGCAGCTTGCCACATTCAAGCAGGAACGAAACTCCTGCATCGTCGGAAGGAAAATCGCGGAAGAGCACGGTTTCAAAATCGGCGATGTGATACCAATCGAAGGAGATATCTTTCCGGGAAAATGGGAATTTGTCGTGCGCGGAATCTACAAGGGAAAAGACAAGACCGCCGACGAGACACAGATGCTCTTTCACTGGCGGAATCTCGATGAACGCATGCGGCAAGAAGCGCCGGTGCGGGCGGGTAACATCGGGTGGTACATCTTGAAAGTCAGCAAGCCGGCAGACATGCCCATCGTTTCGCAGACGATAGACGACGAGTATCGGAATTCCAGGGCGCCGACAAAAACGGAAACCGAGAAGGAGTTTCAACAGAGTTTCGTATCGATGTCGAGCGCCATCGTCAACTCCATTGAGGTTTCATCCTACATCATTATTGGCGTTCTGCTGCTCATTCTTGCCAACACGATTGCGATGGGTGCCCGCGAGCGGACTCGTGACTACGCGGTCTTCAAAACGCTCGGCTTCTCCCCTGTCCGCATCGGGACAACGATTGTGGGCGAGGCGCTCTTGCTTGCAATCATCGGCGCGGCCGTCGGCATTCCGTTGATCTAAAACGGGGCGTTTTCTCTGACCTCGGCCATTCCCACATGGTTCCCTATTTTCAACCTAAACCCCAA
>CAYJNF010000515.1:0-3085 GCA_964370915.1 uncultured Chitinophagales bacterium | reverse complement strand
CATCTCAGCCTCCCTCGAAACCAAGACCGCGTTCCTTGAGGCTTACCCACTTGTTTTGCCCGATGATGAGATGATCAAGCAGGGAGATGTCCAATAATTTACCGGCCTGCACCATTGCGCGTGTCACGGCGACATCATCGGGGCTGGGAGTTGGGTCACCCGACGGATGGTTATGGCAAACCACAATGGCGGAAGCCATGCGCCCCACTGCGGGTTGGAAGACTTCACCGACCCGCACCTGTGAGGAGCTAACCGATCCTTGATAGATCTCGATGTTGTCCAGCACACGGTTGCGGCGATCCAATAGCAGCACACGCAAGTGTTCCTTTTCGAGCAATGCCATTTCGGATTGGACCAGCGCAGCCGCATCCGCCGGTGAGTTGATGCTGGGACGCTCCTCCGCAGGCAGACTCAGCCGCAGTCCGAGATTCAAGGCTGCCTTGATGCGCACGGCGGTCGCCTGATTGATGCCCTTGACCCTGGCAAGTTCGGCGGGATGAGCCTGATATAAACGGCGGATGTCGTTGTTGAAATGAGACAGCAGGGATTGCGCGATCTCGATCTGCTTTGCCCCGCCGACAACCGCCGCCAATAGTTCGGTTAGATTGCAGGCAGCGGCATCCTGGGTCACCCGATAGGCAGGCTGCTCACGCAAAGGCATGCTCCTGAGTTTGGGTTGTGCATATGGGGCGGCGATTTGGAGAAGTGGTGGATTGGTATTCATAAGTCTCCTTGAGAAATGGAAGACGGCGCACTGCAAGAGTGCGCCGTCTTCGAAATCGATCGTTTTATTGTCGGCTATGCCATCGCCATTTCAGGCAGGCTGATTGCGATGGCTTCGTCCTCCGGGAAGGGGTCCTTGTTTCCCTCCACCAGCATCGGCATGATGAGAGCCGTAAAGTTTCCTGCCTCAATCAGGATTGGTTTTGCGCCGTCTGCGATCCGCACGAGCAATTCGCCTTTGCAGGCTTCCGCCGCGCATTTCAAGAAGACCGCGGACAACCAGACGTGGGCATCCTCGCCGCTGGCGGTGCCATCCAGAATGTTGCGGCTCTGCCCGGTCTCGGTCTCTGCGGAGGCAATCCTTGCCGTGCCATTCGCAGCTTTGATGAAGGTGCTTTGCGTGCCCATCGCATTGATCATGCGGATGGATTGCATCAGGCTGGGCTGCTGGACATTGAGGGTCGCAATGGCGCTCCTGCGCGCGCTTTCAAACAGGGTCATGATCTGCGCCGATGGGAAGTTTCCATCAGCGGTGACGGTCGCGAGGGTCAGGTCTTTGGAAACCTCTGAATTTGTGATGTGGAAGATATAACGATTGGATCCCGAAGTCCCAATGTGGACCGTATCGCGGTCTTCCACCAGGGTGGACAACAGCCGGGCAAAACTCAATGGCAGCGAGACGGAGGTTGGTTCCGCCGGTCCCTCGTTGCATTCGCGCACATGGCCCGCTGCATATCCATCTGCGGTTTGCGCTGTCACTGCTTCCGCTTCCAGGATCAAATGCATAACCTGCAACACTGCGCGCGAGTCATCCGTGGAGGCAAAGGGCAGGACACGCGCCAGGCTGCGGAATTTGTTCCCTGAAAGGGTGGCGATGTTTTGAATGCTCTCCCCGCCGATGATCGGTAATGGCTCATCCACGATCCGCAGGGTGGTGCGATTGGATGCGCCCTGGATGATCAATGCATTCTGTTCCACGGTCAATTTGATTTCGCCGAACAAAGTCTCGACCACGGCGTTCAAGGTTGCAGCATCCACACATATCGATCGGTCTTCACTGCAATCCACGTTCACGCTGGAACGTGCGGCGGTCTCACCGTTGAAACAGGACAGGTGCAGGATGCCGTCTGTATTCACGTCCAGGCGAACGAGAGAGAAGGCTGCCATCAAAGCGCTCTTCGTGCTCGCCCGGGTAACCGCGTTCAATGCCGAGTGGAGCGAGTCTTGTTGAATGGTGATCATGGTTTGAGTTCTCCTTTTTGCTTTTCCAGATAATCCTGCAGGATCAGGACATCCGGGTAAATATGGTTTGCGCGCTCCTCAGGGGAGGAGCATCCAAAGTGGTCCCGTTCTGCCTGCGCGAGATAGGCCAGGGCGCGGGTGCGGTGATTTTGATCGCCTCGCCCTTCTCATTGGTGCATTGGTCATTCGCGGCAACGTTGAAGGTCGCCATTGGCATGCCAGCCGGGGTCTGGCGCATTTCGGGATCGCCACCGGGTTGCCTGATGAACATGATTTTGCTGTGTTGCCTTGGCATGTGAGTTTCCCTGTTTGGAATGTGTAGTAAGAATTACCGGCCGATGTTTCGCAGGCGCTGATCCACTTCGTATTCGCCGCTGACGATATAGCGAATGAGTTCGATTACGAACCAGATCGCCCAGCCGGATACGAGGATGGCGGCCAGAATGGAAATGAGAGTTAGCGCTGACATGATTTGTTCTCCTTTTGGAAATGGAAATCGGGGAGCGATTGAATATCGCTCCCCGATGTAGGGATTGGTGGTTTGAATGGATTTAGATGGCGGACGGCCACCATCCGCTCAGGATGGCTTCGTCCGGGTCGAGAGAGTCGGGAGGCCGCAGGGCACGTACTTTTGCGCCGCCGTGTCGAATGGATGCCGATACGCTTTGCACCCATTCCTCACCAGCCTTGTCCGGGTCGCGCAGCAGGACATATTCGAATTGGGGATGTTCGCTGAACCACCGATGCAGGTTTGCAGAGGGGCTGGCGCCGTTGGTGTATACCGCAACCGTGTCGGCCTCGCGCCCAAGCTGGTGCAGCTTCTGGGCTGTAATGAGCATATCGAACAGCCCTTCCAGCACCACCAGGGTGCGGGTGGCGGGCGTGATGCGCCAGCTTCCCAGCGGTTGAATGCGGTTGCCCCAGGTCTTGTGATTCTTCAATGGCGTGAACGTCCGAGTCCCTTTGGGAATTTGATCATCGGGAATGTAGCGTACATTCATCACCGTCGGGTGTGTCGGCGGGTCGGCATACACAACGCCACCCGCCCATGACCAGGTACCATCGCGGCGTACCATCATCGATTGTTTTGCGGCTTCAAATATCTCACGATGGACTCTTG
>CAYJNF010000514.1:0-3086 GCA_964370915.1 uncultured Chitinophagales bacterium | reverse complement strand
CCGGTGACCTCATCCTTACCAAGGATGTGCTCTACCAACTGAGCTACGTCAGCTTTCAGTAAAAGTTTTCTCTTAGTTAGTGATAGGTTGTTTAAGTTGTTATTATTAATGATGAAAAATTGATTCTTTGCTTTTTGAGCGGGAGACGGGACTCGAACCCGCGACCAACAGCTTGGAAGGCTGTGACTCTACCAACTGAGTTACTCCCGCGCGACGAATTTCCGCTTGTCAATCTCTGTGGGCAGGGATGGATTTGAACCACCGAAGACCGAAGTCGCCAGATTTACAGTCTGGTGCGATTGACCACTCCGCCACCTGCCCGGATCAATTCTCTTCCCAACGGCTCTGTGAACCACTCATCATCCCGATGCCGACTTGAGCTGGCGACCAGATTCGAACTGGTGACCTGCTGATTACAAGTCAGCTGCTCTACCAGCTGAGCTACGCCAGCAAGTTTTCACTGACAGCATCGTGGCTGCTCTACTCTACGAGTCGTGGACCAACTGAACTACGCCAGCGTTCAGTTTGTCAATATTCGCGACTGCCAACAAGAATACCTACGAGGACAATCGTCCAGAAAAGGCGATACTCCACCAATTTGGGGTAAGAACTGAGCAAGTAAATATAAGAATTTCTTTTACAGAGTCAATCAAATTTCTCAATTCTTGCACAGGTTTTGTTGATGAAATTTTGTTCATGCTTAAAGTCGTCTCTCAAGTACCCCCGACAATGGCAGACGGTTATTACGAACCATTTCCATATCTTAGTCCTGGGTTTTACGGTTCACTATTTATCGCCAACGATGCGCAGAGACAAACGATGATGAACAAACCAAAGGCCGATGGTTTCAAGAATCTTGTCTTGATGCTTCTATGCCTCCCCATTTTTCTTACCGCCTGCTCAAAACAGGACCAGAAGCAGACCGAGCTTGTGACATTTCCGTTGAAAGGAGAAGTCGTTGAGGTCGATACGGCAAGGGGAAGGCTTGTGGTGGCACACGAGGAAATCCCCGATTACATGATGGCGATGACCATGCCCTTCAAGGTCAAAAACAAAAAGCTTCTTCAAAACCTGAACGTCGGTGATTCCATTGCAGCAACTCTAGCAGTTTCCAGAACAGAAAGCTGGCTAGAAACTATAACGGTCGTTGGCAAAGGTGAAGTTCCCGACCCGCAGTTGATTCAGGGCGCCCTTATGGCCAGGGTATTTGCGACAGGTGACCGGCTCCCCAATGACATTCTTGTGAATCAGGAGGGAGAACAGATCAGGCTAAGTTCCTTCAACGGAAAAGTCGTCGCACTCACCTTCGTCTACACGCGATGCCCGCTTCCAGACTTTTGCATTCGCATGAGCAACCACTTTGCTTCAATACAGAGACTCCTTCAGAAGGATCCATCCCTGGCCGGCAAATGGCACCTTGTGACCATCAGCTTCGATCCGAAATTTGATTCTCCGAACGTGATGAAAGACTATGGCAAGAGTTACCGCGCAGATTTTGCGACGTGGGATTTTCTCACCGATCCGGATCCGACTGGGACAGCAATCATGAAATTGGCTGACGGATTTGGCCTGACCTACGAAGGCGACGAAGGCGGACTCATTTCTCACAATCTCAGAACTGTTATTCTGGACAGAGATGGGAAACTTCTCAAAGTCTTTCAGGGAAATGAGTGGACACCTGACGAAATCGTCACTGAAATGAGAGCGGCGATCAAGTAACTCACCGGGCGTGCTCGCACACGCCCGATTTCTCAAAGTTATTTTTGCAGAACAAACACCCTGTAGGCTCTCGGTTCCATGGCCGCTACTAATTGCTCTTTTGTATCTCCACCCACCTCAGCGATTTGTCCATCAAACAATTCTTTCAACGCCACGTTCTTCCTGCCAAATAGCTTGACCATCGGAACACTGACGCTGACGAGTCTCGCTTCAAAGGAGAAATTGAGAATGACAATCACCTTGTCATCACCCGCCACGCGGGCAAAGGCGTACACATCCTGCTCGTTATTCGAAGACAGTCGAATCATCTCTCCGCGTGATAACGCTTTGTTTTCCTTCCGCAGATGGAAAAGCCTCGTATAGATGTCACCGAGTTCTCTGGGCCGATACCAGTTCACATCCACCTTCTCAAACAAGTCAAGCTTCTTCTCGTTCGCAACCTCTTCGCCGGTATAAATGAGCGGAACGCCGGGAATGGTGTTGACAAGAACTGTTGCGAGCTTCAATCCGTCCAACCCGTACCGCTCAACAGCCGGGGCATCCCAGGCATTCTTGTCATGGTTCGTGGTGAACCGCATGCGAAGTGACCCAACCGGAAACTGAAGCCGCTCGTTCTTGAAAATTTCATCCAGCAACGTCACCGGGCGCTTTCCTTTCAGCAGCACATCGAGAACATCGTAGATGTTCCAAGAATATGTCAGGTCGAATGCTTTCGCGTGATGCTCGGGAATCGATCCCTCGCTCAACATCATCACTGGCTTGATCCTGTTCAGTGCTGCCCGGGCGTTGTTCCAAAATTCAGTTGGCACCATCTCTGCCACATCACAGCGGAAGCCATCGATGCCAATGTCCTTGACCCACCACTGCATCATCCCGAGCATATACTTGCGCAGTGCGGGTTTTGAAAAATCGAGATCTGCGACGTCGGTCCAATCAGCGTTCGGTGGAACGATGTTCCCCTTCTCATCCTTCGTGAACCAATCGGGATGTTCCGTGATGAGCTTGCTGTCCCACGACGTATGATTCGCTACAAGATCGATGATGAGCTTCATGCCATGCTTGTGCACAGTCGACAGCAGTTGCTTGAAATCTTTCTTCGTTCCGAATTCAGGATTGAAGCCGTAATAGTCCTGCACCGCATACGGCGAGCCCAGCCTTCCTTTTCTATTCTTCAACCCAACCGGGTGAATCGGCATCAGCCACAGCACGGTAACGCCAAGCTTCTTCAACTCCGGAATACGTTTCTCAAGTCCGGCAAAATTTCCTTCCTGCGAAAAGGAGCGCAGATACACCGAATAGATGCAGGCATCCTTCACCCAATCAGCACTCGCGACAGCAGGAGTTCCATAGAATGGACTCCTTAATAG
>CAYJNF010000513.1:0-3086 GCA_964370915.1 uncultured Chitinophagales bacterium | reverse complement strand
ATTCTCGAGCCTGCCGCATTCGTGGTTTCCGACGCGCCTGTAACGCCCTGTGTTGTTACCGTGTCCGTACTGGTTTCAAAAGTTGTCCGTCGAGTCTGAGCGGTGGAGTCCTGCGTGGAGAGCCAGTCCCGGCGCGTATCTTCCGACGATCCGCAGCCAACGAAGAACGTCATGGCGACGATCATCGGAAGAAGCATTAAATGTCGCACTCAGTATCCTTTCGATGCCGCAACGGATTCCGCGGGAGACTCGGCGCCAACAATCTTCACACTTGCGCTAGCTCCGATCCGATCTGCTCCGTGCGCCACCATGGCGAGCGCATCTTCGCGACTGCGTACGCCGCCGGATGCTTTCACGCCCATCGCTGAACCAACCACGCGTCGCATCAGCGCAATGTCACCCACTGTCGCGCCCCCTTTGCTGAACCCGGTTGATGTTTTGACAAAATCCGCTCCGGCGCGCTTACAAATCACACACGCTTTCACTTTCTCTTCGTCGTTCAACAGCCCCGTCTCCAGAATCACTTTTGTGAGCACACGGTAGCGTTTAGCTGTACTGACTACTGCAAAGATGTCGTTCTCGACATACTCGTATTGACGCGACTTCAACATGCCGACGTTGATGACCATATCCACTTCCTGCGCGCCGTCGCGGATGGCGTGTTCCGTCTCAAATGCTTTTACCGCAGATGTTGTTGAGCCTAGCGGGAAACCAATGACCGTACAAACTTTCACGTCCGTGCCCCGCAAGAGTTTTGCACAAAGTGAAACATATCCCGGATTGATACACACGCTGGCAAATTTGTATTTGCGCGCTTCGTCGCAGAGCTTTTCAATCTCGGGAAGCGTCGCATCCGGTTTGAGCATCGTGTGATCAATCATGCCTGCGAGATCAGGTTCGACGCCGCCTGCAGAGTCAACCCCGACGCCGGCTGTAATGCGCTCTGCACCGTTGTGCACGATGTTCCGGACGCCTTCCTTGTTGTGCACCACGCAGAGGTTGTCCGAGCAAACGCCATCTTTGCAGCAGAGGTGGCCTTTCTGCCCGTGGAGTTTCTCGTGTAGTATTTCACTGATAATACGGTCGATTGTCTCGCGATTCATCAATTCACTCAGTCGGGAATTCTAACAACATATGGAGGGCGTGAGTCCTGAACGCTCAAGTGTAATATACTGGAAAGTTCGTGATGGGTCAACGAACGAGAAGCATTTTCTTGACGTCCGTGAAATGGTCGGTGCGCAATTTGTAGAAGTACACCCCCGAGACGAAATTGCCCGCGTCCCATGTTGCCGAGTACGACCCTCTCTGCAGAGGTTTGTTTATGAGCGCTGCAATCTCCCGCCCGATCACATCGTAGATGCTTAGGGAGACGTGCGACGAGTGTAACAACTCGAATGCAATCACGGTCTGCGGATTAAATGGATTGGGATAGTTCTGCGCCAAGCTCGTTTGTCTTGGCCTTCGGTCAGATGGCGCATAAGTTGCAATGCGATTGTTCCGGTAGAATTGGATTCCTCCTTTTCTATTACCGACAAACAGATCCTGATCACCGTCGCCATCGATGTCGGCGAATGCAGGATACGACTCTTGCGTTGGCGCTGTGTTGCCAAAGCGATCAGTGCGACGAATGAACAGCGGATTGACCGGCGATCCTGTGTTCTCATAAAACTCTATTCGTCCGTCCTGCGCGCCAAAGAACAGATCCACATCGCCATCGGAATCGTAGTCCGAGAATGTCGGGGTAATGTACGTATCCGGTCCCAGTGAGATTCCGCCATACGTTTGGGTGATCAGAGTGGGGATGAAGTCTGCGGCAGAGCCGTCATTGCGATAGTATCGTATTGTTCCACCTTTTCTCCCAACAAACAGATCCTGATCGCCATCAGTGTCAATGTCAACAAAAACAGGCACGGCACTATTGAGTACATCAATCGTGTCGTTGAGAAACGGTTGCTGCACAAACTGCGCTACTTGTGGCGTTCCGGTATTACGAAAGAACCGAATCCTGCCATCGTACATTCCCGCGAAAAGATCCTTGTCGCCGTCATTCTCAATATCGACGAAGGCGGGGGAGAAATAGAATCCGTTGGCAACGCTGAGATATGCTGAGTCGGCCAGCGAGAATGACGGAGCATTGACTGAACCGATGTTCTGAAAAAACGCCAGCTCGCCATTGATTGTCCCAACGAACATATCCTGGTCACCATCATCGTCGATGTCGACAAATGTCGGATGCGCGTTCATGCCGATGTCCAGAGTGTTCAAGAAGTTCTTCGTAACGAGGCGGAGATCTTGTGATCTCGGCGTTCCCAGGTTGCGGTAGAAACGAAAACCATCTCGCGGTACAGTTGCCCCAAGAACTGTGGCAAACATATCGAGGTCATTATCTCCATCAATGTCAGCAAATGATGTCTGATTGAAGCCCGTACTTACAAGCGGATCGCCCTGTGGAAAATGACTCGTAAAGCATTCCATGCGTGGATCCTGCGGGGTGCCCGTATTGCGCAACATAAAGAGTTCCGTCCAGAACAAATCGCCGACAAAGAAATCCAGGTCGCCATCTCCGTCAATGTCGGCCAGATGGTAGGCGGCGGCACCGTGCAGATTGTTTGGCGCGCGAGCGGCGGCGCTCGTCGTGCATGTGTCTCCAAATATGGTGATGTTCTGCCAGCTGCCGGAAACATATGTGTAGCGGGGGAGTGAGCGCGTTCCAACATTCTTGTAGAAGTTTACCGATCCGATAATGTTGGCCGAGAAAAGATCCAGATCTCCGTCGGCATCAATGTCGGCGAACGCCGGGATGCTGTTGCCTCCGGTGAAGACTTCATTGTTGGCGGTGTCTTGCAACGTTGAAATGAATTGGGTGAATTCGGGCGACTGACCGGTTCCTGTGTTCCGGTACACTCGCAAACCTGTGTACATCGAATCTTCCGTACAAAGGTCGATTCTTCCATCGCCGTCGTATTCTACAAAGAGAAACCAGACCAAAAAGTGAGGCAGCGAGATCAGCCCGTTACGCAATTTGTACATCGGCGCGAACCGTGTTCCTTCATTGCGATAGAAATCAACCGCCTGATCGATATCAA
>CAYJNF010000512.1:0-3086 GCA_964370915.1 uncultured Chitinophagales bacterium | reverse complement strand
TGATGATGCTGGGATGATTCCAATTATCCTGGAGCCAGCGGGTAAACTCCTTGGTGATCTGTTCCCTGGATCCCGTCGTTGTCCAGAACATCCATTCGTTCTGCAGCAACATGCCATGTTCATCGGCGATGTCGTACCACCGATTGTACATCTGGCCGATGTGGTTGCGGAAGAAATTAAAGTTATGCGACTTGGGAATATCGATGAGCAATCTCTTTACCCAATCAAGATTCCACGGCAGTGCCCCGCGATCGGCATCCGCCAGAAAGCGATGGAAGGCAATATTCCCGCCGCGGAGAAGTATCTTCTTGCCATTGAAATAGAAATCGGCGCCCACGATTTTGAATTCCCGCATCCCGAACGTTGTGCGAATGTCATCAACCATCACATCATCCACAGAGACCGTCGACAGTACTTCATACAGGAAGGGATGCTCAGGTGACCACAAGCGCGCCGCGGAAAGTTTCAGGTGCACGACAAATGTTCTTTCCTTTCCTGCCGCGATCACACCATGCTCGTTGGCGCGAGACGTGACTTCCTTGCCTGAACGCTTTTCATGAATCGATGAAGCAACAGTGACGCTTATCTCCTTCGCCGAGCGATTCTCTGCCGTTACTCGCACTTCAGCCATCGATGTCTCGATATGAGAAATCACCTGCACGAACTTGATGCGGGGATTGCCGCACTGCACAAGGAACACATCGCCCCAGATCCCCGGAATCCACTCCGTGCGCTCCTGGTCATTTCCCGCGGCGTTCCATTCCGGCAAATCACTCCGTTGTCCGATCCGAACGATGAGTTCGTTCTTCTCACCAACCTTCACACTCTTTGATACATCATGCTCCTGCGAAGTGTAGCATGCGATGTCGCCGCCTACGTGCTCCCCATTCATCCAGACTTCGGTGCCGAACATTGCTTGTTCAAGAACGATGAAAGCAAGATCCCGCGAGCCCGGCACACGGAACTCAACTCTGTGCCAGTGATACTTGAAGTCCTTCCAGTTGTAACGAGGTTGAGCGCTATCGACCATCGCAGGGACGGGCACGGAATGACTCCACGTGGCGGGCAGCGACTCATCGTTCGATGGTTGGAGTTGCCATGTGCCGTTAAGGAGTGTTTTCTTGCGTGGAGATGTAGGTTCTGTGCTCTTCAACAGTTTTCGAAATCTTTAGTATGTCAACTCGATCTTTGCCGGCAATGACGCGACGCGAATTTCATTTCCTTTGAGTACTTTAGTCAGCCGTCCATTCAACCGAACCGATTTTATTTTCTTAGACAATGGTGACTTCAGAATAATCTTGCCGGCAGGAATTTGCACAGACCCGGCAAGATTCACAACAACTTTTTGGCCCTGCCTGCCGGTCGAAGACTCGACTCGTTGAGCAGGCAGGCCGTCCTTCTTTATTGAATAGCTGATACTGCCAAAGTAGGTCGGAAGGCTGGTGACTTCAACTCCTGCCGGATCATTCACCCACGCGTCCGCGATGCCCGCGCCAACAACAAGAGCTGCATCGCGTTCCCGTTCATACACAAACATTGCGCGCACGGACCGGATGAAATCAGAACCGCACCAGGTATGGGGCAAATCGCCGATGAACTTCGGCGTCGACATGTCGCGGTGCACCACTTCACCCCATTGATTCCACGCAGCTGGCGTCCGGTCTTTCATAAAGAACTCCATCGCGGCGTGCGCCCGTTCCTTCTGATCGAGATAGACAAACGACCCGATCACGCGGTTCTCATAAGGCGTGTATGCATCCCACGCGATCTTCCCGTCTCTTCGATTTGTGAAGTACTCATAGTATTTGTCAAAGGTGTTGTGCAATTGCGGTTCGGGGATATACCCAAGCTCATTCGCCGGGTGAATGCCAATCGTGGTCGACGTCGCATCGAAGTCTCCCAACTCAACACAGCCGGGAATGTAGTTGATGTTTTTGTTCTTCATCGCCAGCCGCATTGAAGCATACAGGTCCTTCCTGAAATCGTCACGCTCATGGGCAAACTCTGTCGCGAGTTGATATTCACGAAGGGTCACCGCCATTGTTGTTGCGTCCTTCAATCCACGAAGGATGAAAAAGTCATCCCAGTAGGAATGCATCGGCTTTGCAGAGTATCCCTCATGACTGATCGATTCCGGCACCAACCCGAAGCACGCCCGTTGTTCGGGCGTACCATTTTTATAGATCTCGGTTTTGCGTTCAGCGCGAAGTGACTGAGTGAACCGGACCGTTTTCACGACACGATCGAACTTGGTTCGCAGCCATGCGGTGTCTTTCGTAAAATTGAAATACTGCATCACCCCATAGATAAACTCCCCGTGGCTATCATGCTCATTTGTCGGATCGCCGCCCCGTTGGTCAACGACGCAGGGAATCTTGCCGCTGGGAAACTGGTATGTCGCATACCAGTCGATGTACTCCTTTACTTCATCGGTAATGCCCAACTCCAGCAACGCCGTCGATGTCAGCGCGCCATCGCGAATCCAAGAACGCTCGTAACTGCGCGAACCCGGTTGAATGCCCGGGCCATCGCGGTTGATAAAAATGTACGCCAGTTGCGATTTGATTGTGTTGATGATTGGCTGCGCCGATGCGGGAAGTTTGATCTGGAATCTATCAAGCTTCGAGACCCAGAATTGCATCGTCGCTTCAAGGGCGAGAGTTGTGTAAATGTCGGCGCCATCGCGCATGTTCGGGGTCGGGGTGCCGGCATAGTGATGGGACGGTATGACGACATGGAATTCCCGCGACACGCCGCTCGGACAATCGTAATCGTATGCAAGAGCAGCCGAAGCAAATCCACGCGCATCGCGCACGCTCTGCATTGCCGGGAGTTTTCCCACCTGGAGGTATTCCATGATCTCGCCGCTATCGAAACTCGTCGCGCCAAATCTGCTCGGACCAGAAATTGGAACCACGACTTTGTCCTGCACGTAGAGCAATCCGTTTACATTGCGAATGCTGTCGATGCGCGCAGCACCACCGACTCTATTCAGCCATTGCCACGGCGGGTTCACCTGATAGGGACGAATCGCGACGAAGAGTTTTCCTTTCAGTGGTGAGCTTCCTTTGTTCTCGATGCGATAC
>CAYJNF010000511.1:0-3088 GCA_964370915.1 uncultured Chitinophagales bacterium | reverse complement strand
GTTCCTTCACATCCGCATGACACTGACCGCAGGTTGCGGCAATATTCTTTTTGGACACACTCGAGTTGGGATTCGAGCCTTTCTTCATCTCGTGACTACCGTGACAGTCGCTGCACGTTGCCGCCCCTTCGTTTCCGTCCTTTACCGCTTTTGCGTGCACACTGTTCTCGTAGCTCGCAATGAACCCCGCCGATGGACCGACACGCGAGCGAACCTCCGCCTTGTCCTGATGGCAGCTTAAACACATCTCTGCTTCCCTCTTGCGGCTGGTACGGGCGCCCTCGGCCATCGTTGCCGTCACTTCATGCTCGCCATGACAATCGATGCAGCTCGGCGCACCCTTCACACCGTTGTGCAACGCAATGCCGTGGTCAGATTTCCTGAACTTCGCATCGATTTCCTGATGACACCGTGCGCACACTTGCGAAGCGAATTCATGCCGTTCACGCGAGGCCTTGTCGGAGACTCGTTGGATGGCGTGTGTGGAATGACAATCTGCACACTTGCCGTCCTTGATCTTTCCATGAATACTCTCGCGATAGTTGGTGAACTTCGCATCGGCATGGCAGGTTGTGCAGTCAACCGGCTTGATGCGTTTCGCGTGGGGCAACTCGTCGGGCTTGAAGCCTTCATGGCAGGCAACGCATTCCACGTCCGCATGCGCTGACTTGCCGAACAACTTTTTGTCGACGAACAGCGAAATCGTTTTTCCCCTCTTCGTCATCGTCATCGATTGTTCTTCGTGACAGCCAAGGCATGTTGTGTTCTCTTGAGCGAAACCCGCAGAAGGACGCGCCGCAGTGAGCAGGAACAGCAAACTAAGGAGTGTTCCGGTTCTTAGGTGTACTTGAGTTCTAGGCATTATCATGGATCAGTTCCAAGTTTAGGGCTACGAAGCACACCAATTCGGTCAATTGACATGCCAAAGGAACATCAATAGAATTTGTTGAATATCGCCACAGACTCATGGCTTGACGCAAGTTCGTTTCCAAAAAATGAGAGTTTTTTTCATTTGCGGGAAATCTAACGACGCGGACGAGCTGCTTAGGTGCTTGAGTTCGTTGGCAGCAACTCGTTAATGCGCTTGGAAACGGCAGCAAGGTCGAAAGGTTTGTAGAAAACCGAGTCCACTTCTTTCCGCACTGCGCGGTCAAGCGACGCTTCTTTGGGATTGAAGACGTACAGCATGATGATGGGCAGACGTTTGTTCAGATCTTTGAGCGCGTGAACGCGCTCGAGCATCTTCTCCGACGGCGACGCATCGACGATCAGCAGATTGGCGGCGTAGTGAGCAACAAATGAGTCCAGCATGGAGGAATTCGTCGTCGTAATAACATTGTACCGATCTTGAAACAGCATGGAGAGGCTGAAACAAAAATTCAAATCGGGACTGTAAATGAGAATGGTATTTTTGCGCTCATCCATCGTCGTGACGTCGTTCTCCGTCGGCTCAGATCGTTGTTTTCCAGACTCAACCGTCATTTCTGACTCTCTTCACTTTTCATCACTTCAAATGCAGTTCCGATTCAACGTCTTCCCGTCGCACGACCGGTTCCAGCATTGGCTTCGGCTTCACGGTCAGCACGGGAACGGTCGAATGTCGCACCACCTTCTCGGCAACGCTGCCGGGCACAAGGTGTCTCATACCGGTCCAATCATGCGTCGCCATCACAATGAGGTCAACGTTCTCTTCCTCGGCAAAAGCCAGAATCTCGCCCTCCGGCACGCCTGTTCGGACAACCGGATGGACTTTCCGCTCCGTTCCGATGTGGCTTACGATGAACTGGTTCAGCCTCCGTGTTCCTTCTTCCTCCACGCGCGCGGCCTGGAGCTGCGTATCTTCCTCATGACCCGGCAAGCGGAACAAGGAGTGTGGGTCATCAACAACGTGCAGCACAAACATCTTCGACGCATACAACAAACCGAGAGAGAAGGCATGCTCAAACGCGGCCGCCGAATACTCCGAGAGATCTGTTGTGATGAGTATTTTCCTTAGATACACCATGGTTTTCGCTGATGACAGAGAATGTGCCTCTTACTTATTTTTTCAAGATACGTGCCAAATGAGAGGACCATACGTTCCCTCCAATATGACCTTGAATGGCACAAATCAATGGGAAACAGATTTGAAGCGCGCGGGAAACGCAACCGCTTTCCGATTTGTGAGAATGGGCGGGTGTATAAATTCTCAACTCTGAGAAGGGGAAAAGCACTTCAACAACGAATGTGGCGCGAGCAGTTTGGTTGAGTCACGCGCAGGACTAACGCAGACTCATTGCAGGTGGAGTCCGATGGTGAGCACCGTCATCGAAACGCAAGGGAGTGTGCTTTCCCCATGCTGAGAAGCTTACGACTGAGTTGTGATGTTCAACTCTTCGATCTTTCGGTAGAGACTGGACAGGCTGATGTTCAGCGCTTTCGCGAGATCTTCCTTGTTCGGATGGACGCGAAGCATATGCGAAATGTACTCGCGCTCAAAATCCGCAACAGCTTCCTTCAACGTTTTGTTCGACCCGAACGAGTACATCCCTTCCGTTTGCCCGAAGAACGGTGGAAGCTCTTTGCGCGTGATGAGTCTGCCTTCGGAGAAAATCACGGCACGCTCGATCACATTCTCCAGCTCGCGCACTTCCCCTTTCCAATTGTGTGAGAGGAGAACCTTTGTCGCTTCGTTGTCCATGCCTTTTACATCCTTGTTCATTTGCGTTGCGTACTTCGCAATGAAGTGCTGGATGAGCAACGGAAGGTCGTCGGTCCGGTCGCTGAGCGGCGGCAAATCAAGCCCGGCCACGTTGAGGCGATAGAAAAGATCTTCGCGGTATTTTCCATCCTGAACAAATTTTTCCAGGTTGCGATTGGTCGATGCGATAATGCGGACGTCAACGGGAATCGGATGCGACGTGCCGACCGGTGTCACCTCCTTCAGCTCGATCGCGCGCAGGAGTTTCACCTGCAGGTGCAACGGAATTTCACTGACTTCGTCGAGGAAGATTGAGCCGCTGTCGGCTGCTTTGAAAAAGCCGATGCGATCCATCGATGCCCCGGTGAACTCGCCTTTCTTATGGCCGAACAGCTCACTCTCGAACAG
>CAYJNF010000510.1:0-3099 GCA_964370915.1 uncultured Chitinophagales bacterium | reverse complement strand
GGCGTAATACCAACGTCGAACAGGTACCTGCAGGCTCGAACGATCCTACGACCGTAAACTGGACACGACTTCAAAACAGCGCAGTCGCTGGACAAACGCAGGTCAGTGCGCTCGCTGCTTCGACTGCTAATCCGGCTAACAGGTTGTACATTGGTCATTCAGTGGGGAATATCATTCGCGTCGACAATGCAAACACCGGCGACCCGACCGGGACAGATGTGAGCGCTCAACTCCCAAGCGGATTTGTTTCGTGCATTGCAGTGGATCCGACAAACGGCAGCAACGTGCTTGCAGTGTTCTCGAATTACAATGTTGTGAGTCTCTGGTATTCCGCCAATGCGGGACAAACATGGACTGACGTGGAAGGCAATCTCGCCGGCACCGTCGTCGGAGGAGTTTCAACCGGGCCCTCATGCCGGTACGCAACCATTGTTACGGCCGGAACGAAAACGTACTATCTCGGCACCAGTGTCGGACTCTACTCCACAACCAATCTCAACGGCAGTTCCACCGTATGGACACAAGAGGGTCCGAGTACGATTGGTAATGTGGTCGTATCGTTCCTTGATTCGCGTGCTTCTGACGGGACTGTTGTGGTGGGCACTCACGCCAACGGAACATACAGCAACACCGGCGGCGGTCCCCCCCCGCAAACGGCAGTCTATTCAGGAGATGCGAATAACGACGCGGTTTGCGATATCAGAGACATTCTCCCAATCGGGCAGTTTTATGGAACCACCGGTCCGGCGCGTGTTGGCGGGTCAACGACTTGGGGGGCGCAGACTGCTACCGTTTGGAGCGTTGCGGCTGCAACGTACGCAGATTGTGACGGGAACGGTACCGTTGATGGAAATGACGTGTTGGGCATTATCACCAACTATGGTCGCACACAATCTTCGAATGACGCACCAAAGGTCGACAAAGAAAAACTCTGCAACGACCTTCTCAAAGAAATCGACCATCAGCCCATGCAATCCGAAGGGATGAAGGAAATACGCAAGGCGATCATACGATACATGCAGAACAATCTCGGAATCGTGTTCAAGTATTCGCTCGATCAGAATTATCCAAATCCGTTCAACCCATCGACGACCATTCGATTCAGCGTACCGGAGCGTATGGCACACGCGGAGATTGCGGTCTACAACATCGCCGGTCAGCGAGTGTGGTCGGCGACGATGAACGATGTGGAAACCGGTAATCACGAGGTGACATGGAATGGCGAGCTGTCGAGCGGGGCAAGTGCGGCGAGCAGCATGTACTTCTACAGGCTAACCGCTTATCGGGAAGAAGGCAGCCAAACCTTCTCTGCGGTTCGACGAATGCTCTTGATCAAATAAGGAGACAACCATGAAGCGATTTCTTTTTCTCATCGTGATCGGATTAACGCTCGGCAGTTGCAAGAAGGATGACCCGGGTCCTGCTCCTCCGACGGCTGATCCGGAGTTTCCCGCTTCGACAAAGTTTGCCGCAACGCTGTACGCGCCCACAACGTCCGTTGCCAGCGGTGCCGCCTTCGAAATCCGGTTTGTGCTCTACAACGTGAGCGAGGCTTTTGGTGCGGCCGCAGAGATTACCTATTCAAGTGATAAGGCTACCATTGATTCATCGATCGTCGGGTCGGCGTTTGGTCCGAGTGATCAAATCATCTCATTACGCGGACCTGTCAACACCACGACCTATGCGTACGGCGTAACCTACAGGGCTGGTTCAGGACGATCTCTTACCGGCAGTGGAGTTATCGTCAAGCTGAGATGCCGGGCCATTGCCGCCGGAGCAGCGACGTTTAGTATCACGCCGGCAAAGCTCGTTATCAAGAAATCGGATGGAACACCGATCACCAACTTCGGCAGCATCATGATTGAACCGGTAACGGTGACGATCAACTAAACACACAATACTATCTCTCACATGCCGTTCCCAACAGGAACGGCATTTTTCATCTCATGCCAGCACAACCGCGATCTTGTAAGTTGATTCTTCACCCGCCATGATGTACCTTGTCACCGAAATTTCTTCCGTTCTTTCTCTCAGCCCAGTCCGATGCAATCCATGATGGCCTGGGTTTCTTTTTTCCAACACGATACTGAGGCAACAACAATGGCAAACATCAAAACAAAACCTGGTGTTATCGGTATACTCACGGGAGGTGGCGACGTTCCCGGACTCAATCCGGCTATTCGGGCGGTCACGATACGTGCGTTGCGCGAGGGATATCAGGTCATCGGCCTGCGACGCGGTTGGGCCGGCGCAATCGAAATCATCCGTGATAAGGCAGTCGACAACACCGACAATTTTCAGATTCTCACCGAAGAAATCGTGAACAGAGCCGGACGCACGGGCGGCACGTTCCTGCACACGTCGCGCACAAGGCCAAGTCACGTGAAGAAGTCTGCGGTGCCCGCCCATCTGATGGATCAGTACAACGCAGACATGAACGACCTGACGCCCGAGGTCCTGAAGAATCTCGACTTCCTCGGCATTGACTACCTGATTCCCATCGGAGGCGATGATACGCTAAGTTATGGCGTGCAGTTGTACAAGGAAGGTGTCAAGGTTATTGCGATTCCGAAAACAATGGATAACGACGTGCCCGGCACCGACTACTGCATTGGGTTCAGCACCTGCGTGACGCGAACGATTCAGATGACCAACAGCCTCCGCACGTCAGCAGGGTCGCACGAGCGTCTGCTTGTGATGGAAGTGTTTGGCCGCTATGCGGGGTTCACGGCAATCGTCCCAACGATGGCGGGCGCTGCAAACCGGTGCGTGATTCCGGAATTCCGATGCAACATCGAACGCCTGACTGAATTGCTCGTCTATGATCGGAATCGGAATCCCAGCAAATATGCTGTTGTGCTCGTTTCAGAAGGAGCATCGTTTGATGGAGGAGAAATGGTGATTCAGGATGCGCGAACCGACGCGTACGGACATGCAAAGCTCGGCGGTATCGGCGACCTGATTTCCCAACACCTGGAGAACCTTGCACCGAGATTCAACAATGGCAAAGCAATTCACATCATCAATCAGAAGCTCGGCTATCTCGTGCGAGGCGGTGACCCCGATGCCATCGATTCGATTGTCCCGATGGCGTACGGC
>CAYJNF010000509.1:0-3115 GCA_964370915.1 uncultured Chitinophagales bacterium | reverse complement strand
GCGCCTATATGGTGCCACGTAGTGTCCTCCGATGGATGTTGATAGTGCAGACCTGTGTTTGGATTGGCAGCACCAACCACAAACAACTTGCTGGACAGCACCGACGCATACACTGTCGATTCCTGCGCCGCGAGGCGTTGTTGGAAGAAACAGAAAAGGATGAAAACAACTGCTGGATAAAGTCTTCGGTTAGTCATCGGTCGTCCCTTCAAGGATAGAATTCGATTTGTTTTACTTGTCCGCCCATCAATCCGGCGTGACGCCATGTTGCGCCACGGTCGTACGATTCATACAATCCCGCGCCTACTGTTCCGACAAGTACGTGCGATGCATCTTGTGGATCAACACAGATGGAATAGATCGCTTCAAACGCGGGGCTCGACCAAACCTGTTTCCATGTCGCTCCGCCATCTTCACTTCGCCACACACCGGTCTGCCATCCTGCCGCATAGAGATTTTTTCCATTTGCAGATGCAGCTAAGGAATAGATGGGCGAGTCTTTCAATCCCGTTGCAACATTCCAGGTTTTTCCATCATCAAAAGAGTAGCGGAGTCCTCCGTCTTGGAATCCTGCAAGGAATTGTTCCGGCGCGTTTGGATTCTGCATCAGTGCCAGCGGATATGGTGTACCGATGTGCATCGGGAACCAATGCTCTCCCGCGTCTGTCGTTTTGTAGACATCGTCTTCTGAGGCAGCATACAGCGTCCGACGATCACGGCTGTCCATAATGATCCGCTGGACATACCATTTTTTGAATCCGTTCATTTTGCGAACCCAGGTGCTGCCGTCATCCGCCGTTTTGAACGCGCCAAACGGTGTCGCCAGGTAAATTACCGCGGCATCCGCAGGATCGGGAACGACGCCGAGAATTTCCTCAGTTGTCCATGAGGTCAAGACTCGCCATGTGTTCCCGCCATCCGTCGAGCGATGGAGACCATTTCCGCCAGCGAGATAGTATCGCTCTGTCATGCCCCGCTCAAAGTAACCGAGTCCAAATGAGATGACATTCGATCGCGTAACTTTGGTCCAGGTCGAGTCGTTGCCTTCGCGAACGTAGACGCCGTACGCACCGATATTGCCACCCGCCACAGTACCGCGGATGAGCAGCACGGCTGCAAACACCCGTCTTGATGTTTTGTCTGATTGTTGGGCGTTGATTGTTTCGCTGAAGACAACCGCCAGCGTTGCGATCAACCATACACGAACAATGTGACTCAAGTTAACCGCCTGAAGTGAACCGGCTGAAGCCGTTGCGCGAATTCGCTTTGGTTTTTGGTTCCCCAGCCTGAAGAGCTTGTGTGAAAATCTGACTCCTCGCGACTGAAGTCGCTCGCGCATGGAGAATTTTTGTTGATTTGAGGTCCCCGGCATATCCGAAAGGATCCCTTCGGGAAATGCTGGGGTTATATGATTGGTTTTCACACAGTCTCTGAAGGCTGGGGCTACCTGCCCATCCGGTAGGCGGGTAACCATGTCCTTAGGGACGTGGACTGCAATCCCAACCAATGATTGCAGGGGTTTCAACACCTTTCGCCAGGCGGTCAACTTGAGTATGTAACGTGCAAGGGTCTGATTCAAAGCTGAACCTCGATGCCTTCTTCAAGTTGCTTTCGGGAGTATTCAACTCCCGGTGTTCCATTCACGATAACTCTGTAGGATTCCGACATGAGATCGCCACATTTCACAAGAATCTTTCGAGGTGAATGAACGACATCACGCAGCGTGAATTGGATGTCATTCCCTTTGACACGAACATCATCGAACCTGCAGCCATCAATCCCAACGCCCCAGCCTTGTTGCACGTTGATGAACGCATCGCCGTATTGTTGGCGAATAATATGAATCGAGACGACGGAACTTCCCGTTCCCCAATGAATGCCGGTTACGCCTGCCAGCTGGTCTTGTGAGCCGTGAGCGTAATTCTCTGCAGTCCTCGGTGATGTATCAGACTCGAACAACGAAAACATCGCTCGCAAAGCAGCAACGCCGCGCTCGAAATACTCGCGTCGTTTCGTGAGGTCGTAGTAGTGCATGAGCGTTACTGCAAAATATCCCTGACGCGAGTCGCTCCATTCACCATCGGTATTCTGCACACCAAAGCCGCCGAGCAGTTCTCGTGAAAGCCATTTCGGGCTCCACACCTGCTGATAGAGGCAAAGATAATCCAGTATTGCAGTACCGGTCTGCTTGTAGCGCGATTCATTCGTTACGCGATACAGTGAACAGCAGGCTTCGGCTGCCATGAACATCGACAATGTGTTTTGCGGATGTTGTTGCGTGTAGGTATCGAAGTAGCCGATGGGTTTGCGAGAGCATGAGAAAAATGTCTCGAAGTCGTACCACTTGTTTTCAGGGAGTATCGATGTGAAGATGTACTGCATTGCTTTCTCTGCCGCGACGAGATATTCCTGCTTGCCCGTACGAGAATAGAACTCGGCGAGAAACAGCGCCGCTCCTGCAGTTTCCGCGTTCTGGTCACGGAATGTTTCAGCAGGTACAAGTGTTACCGGATCGAACCACGAAGGAATAACTCCGTTCGGTTTCTGTTGAGCAAGCAGAAACGCCGCAAAGCGTGTTGTATAACGAAAAAGTTCTTGTTTGCGCGATGGAAGAAATTCAGACCATTGGAGCAGCCAGTAGTTCGTCCATGCATTGTGAAACATCGAAAGGTACTCACCATGGGATATCCCGCCCCACGCGTGGTCGGCAACCCAATGCCCTCCGCTGCTGTCCGTGTAGAAAATCGATGGAGCAATGCCCTGATTCTGAGGCGCCATCAATGCAAGATCCAATACGCCCAGAGCGTGCCTCGTCAAGAGAGTATCTCCAACCTGTTGCCCGTACATGAACGCGCCATACGCCGTTCGAAGCGAATTAAACCAGACGCTGAACCATGAATCATTGTCTGCTGCCTTGTGAAGGGAATTGCTCCAAGCGAGCCTTCCTTGACGCAGCAGTGTGACGGACTTTCCTTCATACTTTGTTGACAGTGCGACTTGCGGAAGATATTCGTACCAGGCCTTGTGAATGTAAAACGAAAATGGCTGGGACTGCGGTCCGGTGGGGAGAGTGAAGTTCGGATGTCCGTAATGATCCCACTCAAACATCACCACA
>CAYJNF010000508.1:0-3117 GCA_964370915.1 uncultured Chitinophagales bacterium | reverse complement strand
ACACAACAATTTCCACCTCCGCCGTTTGTGGTAATTGATACGAGACTGAGGTTGTTGGGTTAAAGGGATTCGGAAAATTCCCGAGAAGTGCAAACTCGAGCGGTATGTCTTCAAGAACCGAAGTGATGGTGACGTCGATGCTGACATGCTCTGTGTAATGAACAGTTCGATCAAGATCAATCTGCCGCAAGCGATAATCATACAAACCTGTTTCAGTCAGACTGCTATCCACAAACGCGTAGCGATGCGGCTCGATCGTTGTTCCGTGACCGGGAATGAAGCCGTTCTGAACGTCAGCAAAATCTCCTGCGCCGTGACGTCGTTGCACGTGGAAACCGAAGTTCGACACTTCGCTCACTGTCATCCAATCCAGTCTCACACCTCTGCCGGCTGGATTCATTCGTGCGGAAAAAGATCCCAGCGTTATGGGAACGCTGACGACCTCATCAGCCCCCTTAAATGGAGTAGCAGCACGTACCTCGCCGTCAAAATCTGTTGTGATCCCTGAAACAGATATTCCCCTAAGTGTGATGTCCTCGACTGAAGCTCCCGAAAGATGAAGATTGGTGGCAGATACAAACGTCACATTATTGACCACCGAGTTTGCGTCCTTCCCGGTGGCTGCCTGAAATGCAACAAGCGTGCTGTAATCTGTTGCAGCAATCTTCCCTACTGAGTTCGTGCCGTTCGTTGCATTGCAATAGTACGAGTTATAGTCAAGTTCTGTAAACTGACTAGCGTTGGTCTGAGCGGCAACGGCGACGGCGCCAACGCCTGTGCTTCCAAGCCTCCCGAGGTTGTTTACAATAATGTTGTTTTTGACGCTCGCTTCGGTGCGTTCATCCAATGCGATGCCAATCGAATACGTGCCAGCTTTGTTGAGTGTATTTCCAGATAGGTAGATTGTGTTGAAGTAAATGTTCACGCCAGATTGAAAATCCTCCGCACTTGCCGGTCCCGCGAGGATTCCCGTGGGACAGTAGTACGCTCCGTAACCTGCATAGTCATCTCCATCGCCCGTGATGTTGTATATCATGTTGTTCATGACAGTGTTGTTACATCCTGAAAGGCTCGTCGTTATGAGAATCCCCTTTGCCGCATACCCTTGAGTGCCCGTAAAATACAAATCATGAATCTTGTTTCTCTCAACCCTGCAATTACTTACTTTTGCGGACAGCCAAATTCCGTATCCCCAGATGCTGTTTCCTGTGAACTCCCCAATATCATTGCCGGATACGCTGGCACCGTTAATCCCTTGAAGCCAAATACCAACCCCGGATATCTTGTCAGAAGTTGATGTCGGAAGCAATGAATTTCCACGGACCGTAAGATTTGTCCCTCCAACCGGGTCGGTACTTGTGTTGCCAAACGCAAATATGCCATAGCTTGCTTTCGTTATTCTATTATTCTCGACAAGAATATCTGAAAAATAGCCCCCTGTACCCGTAGGATCAGTGTTAGAGGACATTACTATGGCCGACGATTGTACCGATGAGGAGTTTGACCCTGTTACCAGCGTGCAATTCTTGATGGCGATATGCGAAATACCGGTTGGATTTATGGAAGCAATCTGAACAACAATGACAGAAGGTGAGAACCCGCTGCCAGCTGATGTATTTTGTATTGTGAGATCACGGGTGATGCCTCCATCGGTGTTGGAGCCGTCGATGGTCACATAGCTTGTTCCGACAATCTTGAAGATGGGATTGTTCGAAATGTTCCCCGTGATTGTCGGCGCTACCCCGGGGCTCGGCTTTATTGTCACTGTCATGTCTGCCGCCGGTGGGTTGGAGACAACTTGAATCGTAAGCATGGACGAGAGCGAGTACGTTGCGCTCGCGAGAAGAAATGTCACGTTTCCGCTTACTCCCCTCGAATTCAAGTCTGCGATTGCCTCTGGAAGGGTGGCATAGTCGCCACCAGTGCCGACCGTGTAAGTCCCCGCAAGTTGTGCGACCATACGTGTGGAGTAAATGAAGCACAAGAAAGTAACAACGAGAATTGTTTTTGTGAGTGTCATAGTTGTATTCCTGCTTTTATGATGAGGCATGTCTGCCCGTTTGACCCTTCATTCTCGTTTCTACATTTGCGGCGCCGGGCTTGTGGCCGGGCGCCGCATGCAGAAGGGGAGAACGATTACTTGACCATTAACATCTTCTTCAAACTCGAGAACGTGCCTGCCTGTATTCGGTAGAAGTAGACGCCCGATGCGACAGCTTGATTCTTTGAGTTCCGTCCGGTCCAGACGACCTGATACTTGCCTGCCGCCTGAACTTCGTTGACGAGCACTGCGATCCGTTCGCCAAGAGCATTGTACACCGACAATTCAACCTGCGTGGGTTCCGGCAGTTGATACCGAATAGTAGTTGCCGGGTTGAATGGGTTGGGATAATTCGCGCTCAAACCGAATTCCGTCGGGACATCAGGATTGCTTGTGAGTGTCTCCAGTTGTTGATTGCTTTTCGCAACCGGCGGATTGCTTGCACTGCCAGCAAGAATACCGGCGATGAAATTCTGCAATACGTCGATCTGAGAAAGAGCTCTCCCGTATACCGCGACGAGATGGTAGTTCCCCTTCCACGGCGAACCGCCATCCAATTCACTTGCCAGACCAAGACGGTATCCGGCGTTCCAGTTTGTAAAGTCTCCGCCCGCGGAATCAGCCGCTCTCGGCAAACCGTTGATGTAGATTCGCGACTCGCCGTTTGCATTGCGCGTGCACACGAGGTGCACGATATTCGGCGACACGAGTCCGGGTGCTGTTTCCAGTGACGGAACACCGTTTGGCGAGGTTGCGGTTGTTCGCAGTCTGACCGCATATGCAGACGGCGATCCCGACAGTGTACCCTGCTCCAACGAGAAGTTTCGGTTCGATACATCCGTCGAGAGCGTTACAATACGAACTGGACCATTCTGCAAAGAGTCCGTAGAGCGCAACCAGGTCTCGATGGTAAGTTCGCCGCTGGCCATCGATGCATCGACGATTTTTGTAGCGGGGACGTCTGTTGCTACCGTCGTCGCCTCGAGGACGGACAACCCTTGCGGCAACCAACTCGTTGCAACAGGATTTGCAATCGTGAGGTTCAGCGGCATCCCGATTCCCGACACGTCATTGAC
>CAYJNF010000507.1:0-3122 GCA_964370915.1 uncultured Chitinophagales bacterium | reverse complement strand
CAATTGGGGCGGTGGTGAGGATTTCGCTCATTTCATAGAAATGCTGCCCGTTGCACTGATTGTGTGTGAGAACGGAGCAATCCATTCAGCCAATGGTGCAGCGCGAAATCTGCTCGGCGCAGATTACGTGTCGGATCTTGCGGGCAAGGAATTTCGGTGTTTTGTCCAGCCGAACGATCTGACGCGCATGGACCACTTGTTCTCTCCAACGCCAATCACAGTCGATCGTAGGATCATTCGCGCCGTTCGGCTCTCGCGACTCGACGGCACCGAAGTCGCCGCCTCGTTGCGCGCATCGATCTCGCCGGAAGGAATTGTAACGCTGCTGGCCCAGCCCATCGATGAGCGGGATCTGCAGCTTGAGTTGCTTCTTGAGTCTGAGGAGCGGCATCGATCGTTGGTGGAGGATTCCCCCGATGCGATCATACTTGAATCTCCGGGCGGCGAAATTCTCTTTGTCAACAAGGCTGCGGCAGAGCTATTTGGATTTTCGAGCAGGCAGGATTTGCTTGATGCCCGGATCAGCGAGCATTGCGGAAAACCGAACCAGCGCGATCCGTTGCAGCAGGCTCTTTCAAGGCAGGGGTTCATCAAGAATTTTGAATATGAACTGAAGCGCAAGAACGGGCAGAAACGCGTCGTGCTCGAAAGCGCGTCGGTTGTGCGCGATGGACATGGAGGCATACTCTGCCATCGAAGTGCCTTCCGGGACATTACCGAATGGAAACAACTGCAGCACCAGCTTTTCCAGGCGCAGAAAATGGACAGCCTCGCGGCGCTGATTGGCGGGATTGCACATGATTTCATGAATGTGCTCAACACCATGCGCGGGTTTGCCGATCGATTGAAAACGAACCCGAACGCTTCGGCCAACATTGCCAAGTATGCCGACGCGATATCAAAAAGTACTGAACGTGGAATCGGTCTTGCCCAACGACTCTTCTCGCTGACGAGAAAGAAGAAACCCGTTTCGACGACGGCGTCTGTTCAAGAAGTGATCACCGAGATTGTTGTCGCACTCAAGGCAACCCTGAACAAAAATATCTGCATTGAGTCTTTTGTCGCGGAGAGTCTCCCTCTGGCGCATGTAGATCCCGGGGAATTGTATCAGGCGTTGCTCAATCTCTGCACGAACGCCCAGGATGCCATGCCGGAAGGGGGCGTGTTGCAGATCGAGGCAGCGTATCCCGCCGTTGTTGCCGAAGATCTTCTGGTCTCTCCTCTTGAGACACCGACACGGGAGTTCGTCGCAATCTCAGTGAAAGATACTGGCGCGGGCGTTTCTGAAAATATTCGGGAAAGAATTTTTGATCCGTTTTTCACAACCAAGGAGCGAGGCAAAGGAACCGGGCTGGGGCTTTCCATAGTTTACAATACGACAAAAAGCTACAATGGCGCGATTGTGGTCGAGTCTGAAGAACACAAAGGGAGTACGTTCACAATGTTGTTCCCGAAAGCAGATACACCGACGTTAGAATCAATATCACCAGACCGCGGAAGCTTCAAGGCTTTGAACAACGAGTTGATTCTTTTGGTAGACGATGAGAAGATTATGCAGGAACTCGGGCGCGAGTTGCTCGAAGAGCAAGGGTATCGTGTCATGGTTGCTACTGACGGGGTCGAGGCTGTTGAAGTGTATCGTCGCTATTGCGACGAGATTGACCTTGTGATTCTCGATCTTCTGATGCCTCGCCTCGACGGTGGCCAGGCATACATCGAACTGAAGAAAATCAACAAGGATGTGCGGGCATTCTTCTGTACCGGCTTCACTCCGCACGATGTTATCGGATCGATTCTCAAAGACGCATCACTTGATACATTGCAGAAACCGTTTCATCCGGAAGAACTCCTGGAAAAAGTTCGAAAGGTGCTGTCATCCAACTAAAATAGTGCCGATCCAACTAAATGAATAGACAAAAATCTATAGTAACTGAATGTTGGATCCGGCACTGTGCCTCTTAGAAGTACGGACGTGAACTCCAGAGAAAAGATATTCACCGCCAAGACGCCAAAGTCGCTGAGATAAAATTCCGTTGTTCCATGCCCACTTCAAAATCTTTTCTTGCCGTCATGGCGATTATTTTCCTTTTGCCGGGTTTTCGGCTGCACCTCTTAGGTTGTTTAGACAATTAGTTGGAGGGTACCAGCTTGTCGCTGTTGAACGGACTTATTCCCCTCTGTCGAGTCGAGAAGGGATCTGTCTTCCATTCTGTCCATATCCGCAGTTGACCAACCGTACTGCTATTTCTACAATTTGCCCGAGGGACGTTCTTTGTAAATCGAAACCTGGCCGTTTTCGTGCATTTTCCGCACAATAATCGCTGGCATCGGTGTTGGAACAATGATAGCGTATCATTCCAGCACGGAGGCAGAATGCAGTTGCTGTACAGGGTAATTATCATTTGTCTGGGTTTTGGAATTGCAGGGAATGCTGTTGTCGCACAGGACATTGAGCAAACTCCCCAATCTTCCAAGATCGAATCACGTCAATCGGAAATGGATGGATCGTACTACCCGTCGTTATTTGATTATGGCGACGGAACACGCCCTCTCGATGGAACAAAAGGGGTCACGGCGTTTCTCAACTACAGAGGAGACCACCTTACCAACGTAGCCGGCGGTCTTGAGCAGAAGGGCGCCTACCTTCACAACGTCGATGTGCTTCTTGGAATTAATGCGGATGAGTTGATTCAATGGAGCGGAGCGCGATTCCTGGTTCATGTCATCAGCAACAATGGGGGCTCCTTCAACTCCTATGTGGGATCGAGCCAGCAGGTGAGTAACATTGCTGCACCGAAAACCACCAAGCTTTATCAAGCATGGCTGCAGCAAGATTTCATGTGCGGACGGCTTTCATTTCTGGCCGGGCTTTATGATCTCAATACGGAATTCTACGTTACGCGAACCTCGGCAATCTTTCTCAACAATTCATTCTTCGTGGGGAAGGAACTCTCGCAAGCGGGATCGAACGGTTCAGGTATCTTCCCGAATTCAGCTGCGGCGTTCCGAATGAGGTTTCGCCCAGCGTCTCGTTGGTCGTTTCAATTTGTTGCACTTGATGGCGTTCCAGGCGAAAGTCAGGACAGGGCTCGTCCATCGTTTAGCATGAGCATGAACGAGGG
>CAYJNF010000506.1:0-3129 GCA_964370915.1 uncultured Chitinophagales bacterium | reverse complement strand
GAAGTATCCTATTCACGCAATCATCCAGACACGCTATGGAACTGTGTGGGTGGGTACCGAGGGAGATGGGTTATTCAGTTGGGATCACAACACCAAATCTGCGAAGCACTACGCGTCGGATCCCACAAGAACAAACACGATCAAGAATAACAGGATCTATGCTCTGTACGAGGATGCTCTCGGCTATATCTGGATTGCCACAGGGGGAGGACTCAACAAGTTTGATCCTGTCACAGAAACCTTCAGAGTCTACGGCACGGAGACAGAAGGCAGAGCATCATCATTCATCCGAATCCAGGGAGATAACCGGGGTCGTCTCTGGTTGAGTTCGATTCAAAATGGTTTATCCTGCTTTGAACCGAGAACGGGCGTATTCAGGAACTACACGTCACGTGAGGGAATACAGGGCGACATCTTTTACTATGCTGCGGCGAAAGGCAGGAACGGTGATCTGGTTTTTGGCGGAGAGCGGGGATTCAATCTGTTCTCCCCGGATAGTATTTACGACAATCCGATTTATCCGTCGATTGCACTCCCGGAATTGCGCGTTCTTTCTGATCCACCGAAGGTATTCTACAATGCAATGTCAATAGGCTCGCTGTCACTCGAACATGATGAGAATTACTTTTCTATCGAGTTTGCCGGACTTGAATTTACAAATCCTGACAAGAACATGTTTCAGTACCGGCTCGAACCGATTGACACGGTGTGGCGGGACGCAAGGAATCAGCGCACCGTGACGTATGCAAAAATTCCTGACAACGAAGAGTACATCTTTCGGGTGAAGGGAAGTAATAGCGATGGTATATGGAATGAGCGAGGGGTGTCGCTGCCCATTTCCATCGGCCCTCCTTTCTACAAAGAATGGTGGTTCCGCATACTCGTTGCTGTTGTGATTATCGGTGCCATGACCCTCGGGTACAACTATCGTGTCTCCCAACTGCTGGCAATGGAGCGCTTGCGATTGAGAATTGCGGGCGACTTGCACGATGATATCGGCAGCAGCTTAAGCGGCATTGCCCTTATGACGGATATCGTTCGCAACCATATCCCGAAGGAATCCAAGGACTACCAATTCCTCACAACCGCTAACTTCGCGGCGCGTCAAACGACAGATGCCCTTCGAGACATTGTTTGGATCATCAATCCTGAACACGACAAACCGGAAGACATCATTCTTCGAATGAAAAGTGCCGCGTCAATACTCCTGGCGAATATGAGTTATTCGTTCGATCATCCATCGAAGGAGCTTCCCGCGCTGGATATGGAATTCCGGCGAAATCTCATTTTGGTGTACAAGGAAATTCTCAATAACATTGCCAAGCATTCCAAAGCAAAGCATGTGAAGATCAATGTTGAAACAAACGGCAAAACATTCGTCTTGTCCATCCAGGATGATGGTGTCGGATTCGACACGGAAGAAGCAGCAAAGAAGGATGGGCATGGATTGTCAAGTCTGCAACGGCGTGCAGAAAAATTGAACGGCGTCATCACTATCGAAAGTTCTCCCGGTCACGGAACAACTACAACGTTGAAAGCGAACACAGCACGGACACGCGCTAACCTAATACAAAGATCACGATCATTCTTTACAATGGGGAAAAGCAACAGCTAACTCACACATTTTCACAGACTGCACAATTCGGAGGTAAGCATGGAACGATCGTCATCCCTTACGTGGGTCGCCCTCGTGATTGCATTGGTGGCCCTTGGCATCTCGTTTTGGTACAACGGCTGCCAGGACAACAACAAGCCGCCGCGTCACGATCAACTGGGAAGCATCAAGGTCACTGTGCACTACGTTGATTCGACGATGCTTAAACGACAACGAGTATCGCAGCAAAAAATGTTATCGGCGCCGGAGGCCGCCCCGGCAAGTGCATCGGCCTCAACGGAAACCTCTGCTCCACAGTGCGACGCCATTCTCGATTTGGCCACACCTTCTACTTTGCAAGGATACGGTTTGGACAAGACAATCCGTTGTGAGCCGCCGTTTACGTGTTATACAGCGGACGAGCCGAGCGAATTCTCCAATATCGTGTTTGGCAGCTATCTCTTGCGTATTATACATTGTGACGGAGAGACGTACTACTACATGGGTGATGGCAAAGCCACAAACGACCCATCGCAGGCCGTCGTGATTACCATCGACAAAGAACACCCGACCCTCAATCTTGATTTTAGAATCGAAATACTTGCACAATAGTGAGACAGATACATGACAGATGGACAGCCACAGTCACCTGTGGCAGACGATGATGCAATATCTCTTTGGGTTGTTGAGGATGATGATTTTCTTCGGGCGGCCTTGTCCGCACTTCTGGACGGCTCTTCCGGCATCGCATGCCGGAAGAGTTTTTCGAATTGCGAAGATGCCCTAAGCGCCTTTGTCACAAGTGAGCCGCCTGAAGCGGTGCTCATGGACATCGGGCTGCCGGGAATGGATGGGATTGAAGGACTGCGACGTATAAAAAGAATCTCCCCGGCAACTGATGTTATCGTGCTCACGAACCACGAAGACGATGACAAAGTATTTCGTGCCATCTGCGGCGGGGCAAATGGGTATCTCGTCAAAAGCTCCTCGGCTGAAGAAAACGTCAATGCCATTAAAGACGTGCTCACCGGCGGTCCACCCATGAATGCCCAGATTGCGCGAAAGGTCTTGTACTTGTTCAATAAGTTTGCCGCACCGGTACAAGATTATAGACTCACCCCGCGGGAAACGCAAGCGCTGGAGCTGCTCGTACAAGGTCTTTCGAAGAAGATGATTGCCGAGCAGCTTAATCTCAGCCACACAACAATTGATACGCATTTCAAGAGCATTTACAGGAAATTGGAGGTTCACAGCAGCAGTGAGGCGGTCGCGAAGTGGATGCAGGCAAATCCAACATTCAAAGCATTCAAATGAAAAATACCGCGTTTACGGGATGGTGACTCTTCTGTTTACGATGTACCTTGAACTGTACCTGAACAGCACTACCCAAGAAACCATCCCACCACCTCATTTTTGGAGTTCAATATGGATCGTTCGTCGTCGCTCAGTATTGCGGCAATCATCATTTCGCTCGTCGCGCTTGGCGTATCATTGTGGTTTGGAGGAAGTCTTGATGTCCGCTCAAAGCCCCTGAC
>CAYJNF010000505.1:0-3129 GCA_964370915.1 uncultured Chitinophagales bacterium | reverse complement strand
GTTCTGCCGTCCTCCTCCCATATCAACGTCGAATCGTCCCTGCGGGTTCCATAGCCGAGGCGCACGCCCAGTATCTCGATCAGCCCCGCCAGTTGTTTCAATTCTTCGCGCCGCGCGGACGGATGGTCCTCGATTCGCAGACGCCACAGGCCGTGATCCCGCTCGGCATAGGAATACAACACGTTGTAGATGATCGCTTTCGACGGCGCGAGCAAGCCGGGAAATTGCGAGTAGAGTTCGTTTTCGATCTCCAGATACAGGCTGTTCGGATTCTTTACCAGAAAGCTGACGGTTGCCATCTCCACCCGGTCGGTGAGTGACTCGTCGTGACTGCCGCCGCGCAGTCCCCACGTGCCCGTCTCGACCCCCTCGCCCGTGCTGTGATGCGCAAATTGCGCATCCCCAGTCAACGCGGATTCGATCAGCGCGTTCGTTTTACGCAACGCATCATCGAGTTCCTCGCTCGCAGATTTGAGCGCATGTGCGGATGTCAACTCACCCAGCGCGGCAGTGTGAAGGTGCAGGTAGGGCGCTGGCTCGCCCCGTTCGGCAAGATAAAGGCTTATTGCGCGGCGTACAGGCTCCAGGTCGCGGGTGAAAGGGGGACGGGGCTTGTCGCTGTGCGTCCACATGGTCTGCATGGGGTCGAGGGAGGTCCGCGCGGAAACCGAGTTCAGGTCGAAGCCCGAGGCCTCGGCGGCGGTGAAGGCTGAGGTCACGAAGAACGGCTCGGGGTCGGCCAGCAATCCAAGCATGGGCTTGCCCGCAGGCAGCAGGTCGGCCAGGTGGCGGAACGTGGCACTGAGCGCCGTGGCATTCCAGGCCCAGTCGTAACGGCGGCGGCGCAGGCCGATCTTGAACGGCTCGGCGGCGGCGCGCCCCCACAGCCAGCCTGCCCACAACGCCGACAGAGTCCAGAAGGCCTGGTTCGGGCGCGGGATGGCCGCCACGACCGCCTCGATGGGAATCTCCTTGCGAACTTCCTCTGACAAATCCTTCAGGCGTCCCTCGAAAAGGCAGATGCCCCCGCTCTCGGGGATCTTCTTCGGCCAGGCTTCGCACGGGACCCTGGAACTGGTCTCCGACCATTGGCCAACCGCCAGTTCGAGCGCCCGCCACAGGTTGTGCTCGCGGAACTGATTCGAGACTGTCAGCTGCTTCGGTCGCGGACGATCATCCGACCAAAGCGAATTGCCCGCGTCGCAGGCGGCCAGCACCAGCGCGGTCAAGAGTCGGCGGCGCTCAGGCGGGACATCCAGCCCATCGAGACGGTTGATGAGGGTGGCCAGTGCGTAGATGGCTCGCGGCAAATAGGCTTGCAGGGCCTCCTCGGCATATTCGCGGTCAGGGTCGCCGACGGGCGCAACGCGTTCCAGCACTCGGGCGCGGTGTAGCCCCGCTGTGCGGGTGATCTCTCTCGCGCGTTCCACATCCGCAGGAGTGACGACCCGTTCGCCGCCATCCGCGCAATGCGGACAGGTGTAAACGCGCGCGTAAGGGGTATCATCGCCTTTGCGCCACAGGAACGCCTCTGCCTGGACGGTCTTTCCGCATTTTTCGCAGGCTGTCAGATAAAGGGCTTGCAGGTGGGTTTCGAGGCGCTCATCCGCTTTGCGGGCGGCGGCCAGGTCCGACAGGGCGGCCTTGAGTTCGGCCTCCATCGGCGCGGAGGCGGTCACCTCGACGAGGAAGCGCGTGATCGGATTATTGGCCGCGACCAGCACGCGATAGCCTGCGCGCGCCGCTTCGAGCACCAGCCGCGGCGAGAATCCGAAAGGATCCAGCAGCCAACTGCCAGCGGGGAGGCGCGCCGTCAGCCAGGCCGAGACCGTCCCCTCTTCCAAAACGGGCAGGAAGCGGGAGAGCAATCCAGGGTTAGCGGGTTTTGTGCCTGAAATGTAGGGCAGGGATTCCATAAAATGAGCGCCGATACAGGAAGTATACTTTTCCTCCAATAAAAAGCAAGCGCGCAGCGGTCAAATTGCCAGCCCCTTGAACTGGCTCATGTATAGGTGATGGAAGAAACCCTTCGCGTCCAGCAGTTGCTGGTGCGTACCCTGCTCGACGATCTCGCCGTCCTTGATGACAATGACCTTGTCCGCGTCGCGGATGGTGGACAGGCGATGGGCGATGACGAAACTGGTGCGTCCTTCCATGAGACGTAATAACGCTTTCTGGATGCGGGCTTCGGTGCGCGTGTCCACGCTGGAGGTGGCTTCGTCCAGGATGAGGATGCTCGGGTCGGACAGCACCGCGCGCGCGATGGACATGAGTTGACGTTGTCCTTGGCTGAGGTTGGAGGCGCGCTCCGAGAGCTTGGTCTGGTAGCCCTGTGGCAGCTGGCGGATGAAGTGATCGGCGTCCGCCAGTTTGGCGGCTTCGATGCACTCTTCGTCGCTGGCGTCCAGCCGCCCGTAGCGGATGTTTTCCATGACGGTATCCGCAAACAGGAAGGTGTCCTGCAGGACGATGCCCAGCTTCCTGCGCAGGTCGATTTTCGAGACGTTGCGGATGTCGAGCCCGTCGATGGTGATGCTGCCCGCGTTGATCTCGTAGAAGCGCGTCAGCAGGTTGATGAGGGTGGTCTTGCCCGCGCCCGTCGGGCCGACCAGCGCGATGGTCTGACCCGCCCTAGCTTCGAGCGTCATGTTCTTGATGATCGGCTGGTCGGGCAGGTAGCCGAAGGAAACGTCAGCGAAGTGAACCTCTCCTTTGACGGGAACAGGCAGGGGGGCGTTGGCGGCGTTGTCCACCTCCGCTGGAGTGTCGATCACTTCGAATACCCGTTCCGCTCCCGCCAGCGCGGCCTGAATCGAGTTGTACATGTTCGCCAGTTGGCGCAGCGGGGTGATGAAGTTTTGGGCGTAGGCGATGAAGGTCGCGATCATGCCGATGGTGACGAGACCCTGCAAGGCCAGATAACCGCCAAGGCCGACCAGCACGATGACGAAGAAATTGCCGAGCACGTTGGTCAGCGGCATGAGCATGAGCGCGTAGGTGTTGGCATTCACGCCCGCCGCATAGACTCTCTGGTTGGCGGCGCGGAAGCGCTCGATGGCCACGTCGCTGCGGCGGAAGGCCTTGACCACGCGCTGGCCGCTGATGGATTCTTCCATCACGCTGTTGATC
>CAYJNF010000504.1:0-3136 GCA_964370915.1 uncultured Chitinophagales bacterium | reverse complement strand
GAAGAAAGGAGAATGAGATGAACTCCCGTCGCAAACTTCCCAGCGAATCGAATGCTGCAAACCGAGAAACGATCGGCGGCGCGTGTTGCTCCTTTACCCCGGCAGTATCGGCGCCAGCAAGAGCCGAATGCCCCATCAGCAAAACCTCATCCCACAAGGTTCAGAGAAAGACTCTCGAGCATTTACTGAAGCATGAGAAAGTCGACGCGATGCAGAACGTGCAATACTACTACTGTACAGATCCCGAATGCAAGGTCGTCTATTTTTCAAATGACGACGTTCCCTACTTCACCGTGGAAGATGTGGCTCTAAAGGTGTTTGCCAAGGATGCGAGCGATAATGTTTCTGTGTGCTATTGCTTTGACTGGACACGCGAGCGAATCAAAAATGAAATCAGGCGCACAGGAACATCAACCGCAGCTGCGGAGATAGCACGAGAAGTCAAAGCGGGCAATTGTGCCTGCGACATCAAGAATCCGAAAGGCGAATGTTGTCTTGCTGATGTGAACGCTGTCGTCAAAGCAGCTATGCCTTCCATAGAATGACCGGTCCATATTCTGCTCTTCCATTTCCCCATTTGTCGTCTTGCTGACAATACTTCGATCGACTGTTTTGTAGGTTGGATAGCCGTCAGCCGAAAGACACAGCGCGACTCGGCAGCGACCAAACTACAATTTCATAATAACAGTAAGGAGTCAACATGAAGCACATCATTCGTTCCACAGCTCTTGCTCTCGCATTCCTCATGGGTCTTGGCCACTCAGGCAATGCCCAGTCTTCAAAGTCGAAGAAGGAAAGCGTAGCGCTTAACCAATACTGTCCAGTTGCCTACGTGGCGATGGGCAAGGCTGTAAAAGGCGATTCGAAGTTCACCTCACGCTATCAGGGGAAGAAGTATTATCTGCTCAATGCCGATGCAAAGAAAATGTTTGATGCGGACCCTGAAAAATATCTTCCCAAATATGATGGGTACTGTGCAACAGCGGTTGCAATGGGAAAGAAAATGGAAACTAATCCCGAGTTGTATTCAGTCCATGAAGGTGCGACGTATCTTTTCTCCAGCGAGGACGCCAAAAGTGCTTTTGACAAAGATCCCGAGGCAACGATCACCATGGCTGATAAGCAATTTGCCGCCCTCAAAACATCGCAACGCTAACCAGAAGCAAAATGCCGGAGGAAGCCCTCTGAATTACCGGAGGGCTTCCGGTTTTTTATCGAACGACCCGTTCGCACCATGTGGGCGCAGAGATTCCGATTTCAAGAAGAAGCAGTAAGGATATCGTTATGGATTTGTGCGTTTGCATTCACTACCTTTATGGTGACAATAGTGCAAGGTTTTGCGCCCAACATTTGTCGTGTAGCTGACATTCTTCTCATTTCCTTTTCCTTATCCTTACAGTGACTTATGGCCGAACAATCAAAATTTTGGTACCTGAAAAACTTCAATATGCTGGAAGGGATGGACGAGGCAGCTATGAAGAAGGTGGAGAAGATGACTTCAATGAGTACGGTGAAGTCTCAGCAGCCGATTTACTTTCCTGACGAGCCTTCGCGGTCGATATTCTTCTTGAAACAAGGTCACGTTAAAATCTCTCGTATCCACTCCGACGGAAGGGAAGTCATTCTCGATGTTGTTGGTCCGGGCGAAATCTTTGGTGAACTGGCTCTTATTGAAGAGGATGAACAATCCAATGAGATGGCACAAGCGCTTGACGATACGTTGATTTGCACAATGAAAATCGAAGACTTTGAGTCTCTCCTCAAGGGAAACCCAGAACTGAATATGAAGATTACTAAGCGCATTGGTTTGCGCTTACGAAAGTTCGAGGAGCGAGTCACTGACTTAGTGTTCAAGGATACGAAGAAACGTATCGCCAGCTTTCTGGTGCGCTACGCAGAGGATTTCGGGAAAATGAAACAGGACGTTGTCACCATCAAAATGCATTTGTCTCATCAGGAAATTGCACTCCTGACAGGGTCAGCCCGCCAGACTATCACCACGACGCTTAATGAGTTCCGTTCACAGGGACTGATTGATTTCTCCCGGCAGGGAATAACCATCAAACAATTTGAAAAGCTACAGCGGCTCGCAAAGTAAATTGTCGTTCGTTCCCGCTTCCTTTCCCTCCCTTTTGTCCCCTGCAGACACAGATTCTCTCCCACTATTCACGCACATTAGTAGCAGGAATCAGAGGTTGACGAGTTTTTGGGAAATCGCTTGCCGCATGAACGGTTCGCGATTGTAGAACCTGCACACGGGTATCGCATTCAATAGATGGAACGTCGCCATTGCTGTCTATTTGATGCCTACAGTGAGCGATTTGTCAGCCAACGGACAGTGGTACGGCCCTCTATCCACTAACTTACTTGTGTTCAATAAGAACAATTTTGAAAAGCAACAAGCGCAAGGGGGTATATTGAGATCAATTACGATGTATTCAACACAGTGGTGTGGAGACTGCAAAAATGCAAAACGCGTGCTGCGGGAACGGAACATTTCGTACCAAGAAATTAATATCGACCAAAATGAAGCGGCAGCCCGACAGGTTATCGAGTGGTCGGGTGGCCGGAGAGTTATTCCGACAATTGTGATTGATGAGCAGAGTACAGGTTCGCGGGTTATTCTTCACAACCCGCCGGTGAACACGCTCGTCCGTGAGATTGAGAAATTTCATAACAACTAAGATCATCCATACCAATATCAGACGGGAAGAAGTAATGAGCACAAACTTCAAAATGAGTCTCGGGAAGCAAGAACCTGACACGGCAGACGAACAAGCCAAATTGCTTTTGGAGACTGCCAAGAAACGAAACGGCATGATCCCCAATATGTACGCGTATATGGCAAACTCGTCGGGATTGTTGAGCACCTATATGCACGGTTACGAATTGTTCCGGAAGGAAAGTGGTTTCACGCCTTCGGAACAGGAAGTGGTGTTCTTGACGATCAGCTATGAGAACGGATGCGCGTACTGCGTCGCTGCACATAGTGTCGTGGCGGATATGCAATCAAAAGTTCCGTTGGAAGTAACCGAGGCTATCAGGAACGGAAATGACATTCCAGACGAGAAGCTCAAGGCATTGAGACCTTATGTTCAAACCGTGCATTCATTGTGAACGTCGCGTACCTTTGACC
>CAYJNF010000503.1:0-3141 GCA_964370915.1 uncultured Chitinophagales bacterium | reverse complement strand
CGCCAGCGGCGGCATCATCAAGGTCAACTCCCTCATCGACAACGATGGAATCTTTGCCGCCCATTTCAGCAACGACACGCTTCAGCCAAATCTGACCGCGCTGGACTTTCGCCGCAACTTCGTTGATGTGAATGCCAACTTCCTTCGAACCGGTGAACGAAATGAATCGTGTTTTGGGATGCAGCACAAGTGTATCGCCAACTGCGCCACCCGGTCCGCTCACAAAGTTCAGCACGCCAGCGGGCAATCCAACTTCTTCCATGATCTCGACGTATTTCCAACCGGTCAGCGGCGAGTCGCTTGATGGCTTGAGAACGACGGTGTTTCCCGTAACGATGGCAGCCGACGTCATGCCGGTGAGAATTGCCAGCGCAAAGTTCCACGGTGGTACAACAACGCCAACACCGAGCGGAAGATAGACGAGCTTTCCTTTTTCGCCTTTGTTCGGAACAACGGGTTGGTCGCCGCCGTAGCGCAGCATTTCACGCGCATAGAATTCCAGAAAATCAATCGCCTCCGCCGTGTCAGCCTCGGCCTCAGGCCATGTCTTGCCGACTTCGATGATCATCGTTGCGTTCAACTCGAACCGCCGCTTCTTCATGAGCCTTGCAGCTTTGAACAGATACTCTGCCCGCTTCTTGTAGTTCACGTTCTTCCACTCTTCAAACTTCGCAACCGCAACATCCATCGCTTTGTTTGCCAGCTCGGCATCGCCCTTCTGAAAAACGCCGACAACCTCGGAAGACTTCGATGGATTGTACGAATTGAATTTGGCTTGTGCGAAGATTCTCTCCCCGCCAATTACAATCGGATACTCTTTGCCAAGCTCAGCACGGATTTTCGTCAGCGCTGCTTCCTGAGCTTTCCGATTCTTAGGTTTTGAAAAATCTGCAAGAGGTTCGTTCTTGAATTTTGGGATCGCCATAACAGATTACCTGATGAATTGTTGACTAAATGATGTTGTAGTTTATTCCGAAGTAGACTCCAAATCCCGAGCTCGTAGAAGAAGCGTTGTCATCGACCGGGATCCGGTGCGAGTCGTATGCGTTGTACGAGTCGCTGTTGTAATAGATGGAACAATTGAAACTTACACGATCTTCGAGAAAGAATCTGAACGTCGCGTCAGCAGAATGCCGAATGCTCCGTTGATAGTAAGTGTCATCAGCCCAGTTCTCATCATTGCCTGCCCACCGATGAAATCGATAACCGCAAACAAGATCGATCTTCTCGCCCAGTTGATGAATAGCCCTTGCTTCGAAATCGAATGCATAGAATTTGGAGGCGATCTTCTGAGGGATTTCGACGCTTGCCTGAGCGTTCACATGCGTCCAGGCGGAGAAGGGGTGACCAAACTCTGCAGCAACTCTGTGTCGAATCATGCCATCGCGATAGAATGTGTGATCTGTCGTCGATCCCGAAACGTAGTCGTAAAGATGGTGCCGGGCATTCCCGCCAATAGCGTAGTATGTTCGCCATCCGAAAAATCTCGGTTCTATTTGTTCGCGCATCGCCTCGGCAATTTTCAAGACTGAAAACGGAGTGATCGCTTCTTGAGGAATAATTCCCCCCGAAGCAAGTTCCTTGATAATGTCCTGCACCAAGAATTTTTCGTACCGTTCATGGTTCGTCACGTACTCCCTTGTGTGCGCAACCTTGTCAATCAGCATGAGCATTTGTTCGCGAGAAAGGTGCGGGATAACCTCGTCTTCCTGCAAACGCTCCAGTATTCTCATTGCTCGAATGACAAATGTCCCGTCTCTCATTCGCCCATAACCAATGCCCGCAAAACCAGACGCGGTGAAGTCATACGATTTCGTTGTTCCTTCCCGACTGTATGGAGGTGACGACTTACTCACATGACTGTCTTCTCTGATTGAACCGCTGTACGACGCGTTTGTCGTCCCTACAAAGTGAAATTTATCCGCGTCAGAAAAATAGTGGGCATACGTCCAGGTTGCCCAGAGTGAAGCACTCTTTCCGCTTGAATGATCCTCGTAAGAATCGTACACAGGCGAACGGTCACTTTCAGTCTTCGACGATGAATATCCCAATCGCCCATTGAACGTAATCAGATTGTCATGGTTTTCTTTTGAATGAAAGAACAAGACGGAGGTGTATATGGAAAAATCGTTGTTCCGTCCCCGACTGTCTGACATTCTATCAGGATAGACCGAGCTGTATTTGGATGACGAAAGACTTCCGTTCAATCCGCCCTTCCAATCCAACGCCCGTGTTTCCGGATATCTGAAATCTGAAACCGAAACTTCCTCCTGTGAAAATCCAACAACCCAAAGAACAAGTGACAGCGAGAGTGTTGCTTTACAGAGATTCCAATATGAGTTCATTATATACCATTCCACCTTCCGCAGGTTACTGTTATGATGGTTGAGTGAGTGACTGTATCATGAATTCCGCGTATCAGTACGGAACGAGCAAATCAAGTTCATCAATGAAATCAAAGTGTTTCGAGTTCCTGCTGACAAGCTTCCAATGATTAACAATTGCTGTTCCAGCGAGAATAGAATCAAGAATTCCGATGCCATGAGAGAGAAAGTACTCTTGTTGGATTTCCATGTCTTTTAGAATGTGTGCGTCCACGATGGTCGTCCGGTCAAACTGAGCCAGAAATGTTCTCAGCTCTTTCAATTCTTTCTTGTTGCGAACTCCTTGAACCAGCTCCATCTCCGTGAACAAAGACAACCGAACTTCTTCCGCATACACTTTGCGTTGAAAGAAATCAATTGCGTTAGGATGATTGCGCGAGAGATCAATCATGATGTCGGCATCAATCAGATGCTTCACCGAAGATTCCTCCGATTTTCTTTTTCCCTCATTCTATTGACCCATGCAACGCTATCTTTCATATCTGCTCGACCAGCCCACATGCCGACAAACTTCGACTTATACAAATCGATTCTCTTCATCTTTGTTGTCCTTCTTTTTTCAATTCCGTCTTCGAGCAATCGCAATGCGGCTTTCTCTTTGTCACCCTCAAAGCCTTCTCTTGCCATTTTGCTAAGCTCGCGCTCAACAGTCTTCTTCTTTATTCGCAATGTTACAGTTGTCATTTGATCCTCTGGTTTTCAATAGACCTCGTTGATCACAACAGCGCCTCAATCACCGCATCTGCAACTGCAGGCC
>CAYJNF010000502.1:0-3148 GCA_964370915.1 uncultured Chitinophagales bacterium | reverse complement strand
GGCAAACTGGCCGGTGGTGCCGTTGTTAAGATTGAGTTTGGTGGTGAGGTCGATACGCGTCCCGACGCCGATTCCTTGCCCAAACACCGCGGGTGCGATCAGGAAAAGCCATGTCGACGCGAACCGTCTCATTTCTTTTTCTCAATGATTGATGTGAGTTGACTCTGCGAACATTGCCAGCTGCTCCTGCGAAGTTCCCAGACCTCCGAGTACCGCACGACACCGAGGAGTCTACCGGCGCGATAATACTTTCTGATGCCGGTCAAGAGCGCGACATTCCCGAAGAGCCTCGACTTCGGTTCGCTGACGGGAATGGAATCAAGCCTGATGGCGGCAGTCCTCACCATCTCGACGACCTGTTTCTTGTTCTGGATTGTCCCGTCCTGACTGATGCCGATGTAATCGTCCGCGAGCACTTGATCGAGCGTTGCGAAGTCGAGAAGAACATACGACATCAACATCGTCCGTTCGAGCACTCGGAGATGTTTCTCCTGGGCCGATGCGGCACACGTGAATACAAGAAAGACCGTAAGGCAGAGCTGAGAACGCTGAATGTTGCGTTGCAGAAATCTCATGGTTGCGAGGAGTTTGTTTGTGCGACGTGAGAACCAATAAAGGATACACAAAAAACCAAAGATCACCAAAAGGAGGAACACATCAGGACTGGCGAGGGGAGCGCCTGAACAGCAGGGAGATGTTTCCCACGGTAATGGTCACGACACATCCGATGAACGTATGCCAGGTAAAGTCGATTCTGGTGAACATCAGAACGGCAACCATCGCGAGAATACCAGCCACAAACCCGGCAAACGCATCGCGCTGATTCGTTTGCTTGAAGAGAAGTCCAAGAAAAAATGTTCCAAGTAATCCCCCGTATGTGAATGATGCAATCTTCAGCCCCAGCTCAACGACCGGATTCTTCGTGTCGGTGAAAAGCAGCGCTCCTCCAATCAGCACAATACCCCAGAAGAACGTGAACGCCTTCGACCACGCCATCTCCTTCTTCGCGTTGAGCGACGCGCCGTGCCTTGATTTTTTGAACAAATCAAGAAACGTTGATGACGCCAATGAACTGATGGACGAGGAGAGTGTTCCCATGGCGGAGGCAAGCACGCCGGCAATAACCAGTCCGGCAAGGCCCGTCGGAAGATTCTCCGCAATAAACTTTGGGAAGATCTCGTCCGACGATGTCAGGCCCAGTTGTTGGAAGGGTACTCCGCCGTAGAACGCGAACAGGCAAACCCCGAGAAGAAGGAAGAATGCAAACTGGATGACGATGAATGTCGCATCGAGCATCAGGGCACGCTGGCTGTCCCACTTCGTTTTGCATCCGAGCAATCGCTGCACAAGAAGCTGGTCGGTGCCGTGCGACGCCATCGTGAGGAACGTTCCGCCGAGCAATCCCCCAACGAGCGTGTACGGGCTTGATAAAAACCCGAAAAGACTGTCGCCCCAGACCAGATTTATCATCTCAAACTTATTCGTTCCGTTAGCTGTGGCAAATGCGGCAACATCACTCCACCCGTTCGGCAAATGATCGATAATGAGAAACATTGAGGCAACGGCGCCGCTGAGATAAATGAACAGCTGCACAACATCCATGGCAACAACAGCCTTCAGACCGCCGACATAGGTGTAGACGAGTGTGAAGCTTCCGATGAGAAGAATGCTCGCAGGATAGTTGAGGCCGGTAATGAGGTGAACGGGAATGGCCGTCGCAAACAGACGGACACCGGATGCAAGCACGCGGGTGATGATGAAAACGGTGGAGGTGAATTTGCGAAGCTGCATGCCAAACCGCTTGCCGAGAAAATCGTACGCCGTCTCGAGATCGCCTTTGTAGTACGCGGGGATGAAGATGACGCTCACCAGCAGCCGCCCGACGAAATACCCGATGGCAAGCTGCAGGAAATGCATGTTGCTCTTGTAGGCGAGGCCCGGAATGCTGATAAACGTGAGCGTGCTGGTTTCACTCGCAACAATCGAAAAACCGACCGACCACCACGACATGTGCTTGCCGCCCAGAAAATAATCCCGGGAGGAATGTTGCTTGCGTCCGATCCAGCTCCCGGCAACTGTCACGCCGGCGAGATAGAGAATCACTATTGCATAATCAACAGCGGAAAAACCCAAGGAAAGCTCCTACTGGGACGGGGAAGGTGACAACGAGCGTTGGACGAGATAAGGCGCGGGTACCCCTGCACCGCGCACATCAATGCTTTGCCGCGTGGTGGTGTGCCTCGTGGATCTCAAAAATGCGATCAAGCATGGAAATTTTGATCAGGCTCGCGACATTCTTGTGCACGTTGCGCAACACCACTTTGCCTCCGTGTTCTTTCATTTTCCTGTCGGCAATGAGCAACGCGCTCAGGCCGCTGCTATCGCAGAACTCCACGTCGCTCATATCAACGTTGAGCGTTTGAATTTTCGGCTTGCACAGGATAAGGAACTCGCCTTTCAATGTCGGCGAGACTGACGAATCGAGCTTCCGTTCTCTCAGTTTCAGAGTAACAGCATGCTCATCTTTTTCTACTTCAAAATTCATGGCACCACCTCCGGGCTAAAACATGTGCAGGCATTTTGCCACACGGTCGTAGATATCATTTCGGGAAAGCAATGGATCGGGTTGGATCTGGAAATTGAAGAAGCTGTCGGCGTTCGGACCGGCAAAACCAACGCGAACCCGCGCGTTACTCTCCCTGCAAATATAGGCTGAGGGGAGAACTAAGTCAAGGTTCAAATCAATCGCCAGATCGAATGGAGGTCCCTTCAAACGCGCAAGAAACTCCGTGCGCGGATGAAACACCCGTGTCACGTCGCCTTCCTTGATCTGCACAAAGTGACTCTTCGGCATAAGCCGGAGTGTTTCCACTCCCCGATCATCACCCACCACCGTAATGCGGTCATCATCAAATCTCTTCTTCATCATCTCAATCACGTTCATCGCAGAAAGCAGCTCCCGGCGATCGAGCGGCATAATCACCAGCGCGCGCTGCGCCCCCGACACCGCGCCGACAAACGAAATGACACCATCCTTCGCCTTCTTGAACTTTCTGCGGGCGAGCCAGAGACCGGTGTTCATGCGAAACGATTCAAACATCTTATGCCACAATCAAATTGGTAATGGAATAGTCTGGATTGCACTTGT
>CAYJNF010000501.1:0-3155 GCA_964370915.1 uncultured Chitinophagales bacterium | reverse complement strand
ATCATCAAAGACACGAGTGGCGTTGTGGATACCACGATTGTCCTTCCACCATTGACGCAGTCAACAGTCTATTTCTGGCGAATGACTGCCACAAACATGCTGGGCACGAGTGCCTGGACCGACATCTGGCGGTTCCGCACAATCTCCACATCGGTTGAACAGGTGCCCGGACTGCCGACGGAGTTTTCGTTGCGGCAGAATTTTCCGAATCCCTTTAATCCTTCGACGACAATTGCATTCAGCATTCCGGAACAGACCCACGCCTCTCTGATTGTGTACGATCTGCTTGGGCGCGAGATTGAGGTACTGGTGAATAACGATGTCGCGCCGGGAGAATATCATGTCACGTTTGATGCCGGTAAACTGGCGAGCGGCACATATCTGTACCGGCTCGTTGCCGGCACATTTGTCGTGACCAAGAAAATGCAAGTCGTCAAGTGAGAATGCCATGAGCCAACCATCATCCCGACTTCTCTCACTGGACGCGTTCCGCGGGGCAACCATTGCCGGAATGATTCTGGTGAACAATCCCGGAACATGGAGTGCAATCTATCCGCAACTCGGGCACGCATCGTGGAACGGATGGACGTTCACCGACTGGATCTTTCCCTTTTTCCTCTTTATCGTTGGCGTTGCGATGGTGTACTCGTTCGCAAAACGAAAAGAGAGTGGCGCCGACAGGAAGGATCTGTACATGCAGGTGTTCAAACGATCGCTCAAGATTTTTGCCTTGGGCCTGTTTCTGAATGGATTTCCGTTTGGACTTCTCTTCGGACACAATTTTGCTTTGTCGACAATGCGAATTCCCGGTGTGCTGCAGAGAATTGCCGTATGCTTCTTCATCGTCAGTATCATTTATCTGAATACGAATTGGCGATCACAACTCGTCTGGATCGCGGGCCTGCTTGCAGGATACTGGATTCTTCTCATATCGTTTCCAGTGCCCGGCTATGGAGCAGGTGTTCTGGAGCCGATGGGGAGTCTCTGCTGGTATGTCGATTCGAATCTCCTTGCAGGGCACACATGGTCGGGGGCTCCTGCTCCCGGTTTTGATCCCGAAGGAATAGTCAGTACGCTTGGCGCGATTGCCACGACGTTGTGTGGTGTCATCACCGGTCAGTGGCTTCGCTCGGCGCGTTCGCAGGAAGAAAAGACAGTCTGGATGTTTGTGGTGGGAAATATACTTCTGCTGCTCGGCGCCACGTTCGACATGTGGATGCCGATCAACAAGAACATGTGGACGAGTTCGTATGTCGTGTTTATGGCGGGATGGGCGTTGGTGTGCCTTGCGATGTTTTACTGGCTCATCGATGTGAAGGGGTACAAGAAGTGGGCACATCCATTTGTTGTTTACGGCATGAATGCGATTGCCGTCTTTGTTCTCTCGGGGGTTGTTGCCCGCCTGCTCGGACTCATCAAGCTCAGCAACCCGGACGGCACGGCAATCTCGCTCAAGAACTACATTTTTGAAAACTTCTACCTGACGATTGCTTCGCCACTGAACGCATCTCTGCTGTTTGCCATCACGTTTATTTTCGTGATGTACCTTGTTGTGTGGGGGATGTGGAAGAAGAAATGGTTTCTTAAGGTGTAGTGCCGGGGCATGCCTCTCTACGAGGTCGTAGACCGTCCCTCCGGAAAATGTGGATAAACATACACAAGGTTGCAGGAATAACGATGCGTAGAACCTTCCTCTATGCGATGATTGTATTCTTGGCTTTACCTCTCTTTGCACAAAACTCCGACACAACATTGGTCGCAGAACTTCAGCGTCTCGAAAACCAGTTTGGCGGCCACCTCGGGGTCGCGGCAAAGAATCTGAAAACAGGCGAAGTGATAGCGTTCAACGCTGGCGAGCGATTTCCCACGGCGAGCGTCATCAAATTACCAATCATGACCGCCTTCTTCCACCTCGTCGATCAGAGGCTCGTTGATCCCGACTCGAAGATCGTGCTTACGGCTCAAGACAAGAAGCCCGGGTTGCTCCAGTTCATGTCCGACGGCCTGACCATGACGTTGCTCGATGCCGTGAAGCTGATGATCGTACTAAGTGAAAACACCGCAACAAATTTGGTGCTTGATCGTCTTGCTCCAACCCACGTGGAGCGGCTGAAGGTCGTGAATGATTGTATCCGGCAGGCGGGCTTGAAAAACACGATGCTGCTCAACCGGCTCTACACATTCTCGACAAAGATGGAAACTCCCGAGGCAATGCGCTACGGCATCGGCATGTCGACACCCGAGGACATGGTTCTCTTGATGGAGAAGTTGTACAACAAAACTCTTATGTCGGACTCATCGTGCAGCGCCATGCTCGAGATCTTGAAGAGGCAGGAATACAATGACATGGTGCCGCGTCTGTTGCCGAAACATAAGTTAACACAATTTGATGTCGCCCATAAGACCGGCTGGATCAACGAGACGAAAGTGGATGTTGCGCTGGTCATGACCGAGAAGGCGACATATGCCATTGCAATTTTTGTGGATAAGCATCCCGACCATCACGAGGATATTGAGAATCGCGGCGTGCTCCTTGGCGCGCACGTCTCCCGGGCGGTGTGGAACCATTTTACAGGCGACACAGGTTATGGCCTTCGTGAAGTCGTTGCTTCTGATGTGGACTGGAATACGTTTCCCGGCGGTAATTGGCTGATCTATCGTTCGCGGTTTGCCCCGTTTCCTCATCGCGAACGAGCGGAGGGACTTCGGAAAAAGAACGGCACGTTCTATCCCTACACTCCGCACTACGCCGACAGCAGCATTGTTATTTTTGTGCCGAAACATTTTGTCGAATCACCCGAAGGGACAAATCTCATCGTCCATTTCCATGGCCACATGAATGACAACATGGGAGTGCTCGAACGATATGGCATGCCGCAGGCGATGATTGCCCAGAAGACCAACTCGCTTCTGGTGCTGCCGCAGGGGCCGTATCGTGCACGTGATTCATTCGGTGGAAAGATGGAGGATGCAGATGGTTTCAAGAAGATGATCAATGACGTGTTGGAGACAATGAAGAGGGAAGAGGTCATTAAGAATGCGAAACTCAACAAGCTTATCGTGAGCGCGCACAGCGGTGGCTATAGACCGGCTGCCTTCGTGCTCGACCGCGGCGGATTGAATGATCACATCACGGATCTCTTCTTGTTCGATGC
>CAYJNF010000500.1:0-3160 GCA_964370915.1 uncultured Chitinophagales bacterium | reverse complement strand
GAGTAGCCGTTCTTCCCCCACAAGCTTTGAAGGTTCACTCCGGCAACATACTGCTTGGTATGCGGATACACGCGCTCGACGCTGGATGAATCGATGAGGTTCTTTCGCAGCTCGTCCTCTTCCTTCGGATCTCCTTCGATTGCGATCTTACTATCTCCATACAGGAAGTTGAACTTCAGTGTCTGCGTTGACGACAGATCATACACGATCTTGCCCTGCGTGTCCCAGTACTTTGGAATGGCGGTGAGAGAAAGCGATGAGAGGCCGATCATCTTATCCAGCATCTCAAGCAAACTGTTGCGTGCGGAGAAAATGTAGGAGCCTTTGCCATCGCCAATGCCCCCCTCGACGAGCGTGCCCATCCCCGCCATGTTGAAGCCGGTATTGGACGAGAAGCCGATGTTCCTGTTTCCTTCACGCACGGTCAGATTCATGACCGACGAAGACTTGTCGCCGTACTGCGCCGGAAAGCCTCCGGCAGAAAACTGGACATCCTCAATCATATCCGCGTTGACCATGTTGATTGGGCCGGCGGAGTTCATTTGGTTGGAGTAATGATTGATGGAGGGAATCTCCATGTGGTCCATCACGGTGAGATTCTCGTGCGGGGCGCCGCCTCGCACAATGAGTTCGTTGATGTTATCGGTCGAGCTGGCAACGCCGGGCAGTGCCTGCACAACGCGTTGGACGTCCTGAATCGCCCCAGGTGTCCGACGAATCTCCGCACGGTCGAGTACGTTCACGCTCAGCGGTGACATTTGCTGTGCGCGCGTGAAATAGTTCGCTTCAACCGTCACTTCCTCGCCTTCGATCACTGTCTGCGTCAACTTGATACTTACCGGTGACTGCCGCCCCGTCGCCACGACGACGTTCGTGACGATCTGCGTTGCATACCCCACCGCGCTCACGCGCAAGCTGTAGGTACCAACCGGGAGACCGGCGATGCGGAACGTTCCATCAGCGTCGCTGCTTGCGCCGGCGTTCGACTTTTCCACGACGACAATGTTGACACCCGGAAGAGGCTCCTGTGTGGCTGCGTCGACGACCTTTCCCGCTACGCCGCCGGTGTAGTCTTGTGAGAAACCGAGGGAGAACGAAACAAAGCAGAGAACCGAGAAAGCGAGTGTTCTAAGGGTCATGGAGTTTCCGACAATTGTTTTCGTGTGGTGAAAAAAGAAAACGACCTCCCGCGACGAACAGATTCGTCGTGCCGAGAGGTCGATTTCAATGAACAAGCTACCAGAATTTACGAAGGAAAGCCCGAAAGTTTCAGAACTTTAAGAAGACTTAATGTCGAGAGAGTCGAAAGTAACGGCAGGGCGAGGGAGAACGCTTGCCAATTCTTTTCTCCACTCGAAAAGTCCTTTGAGGCATAGAATGAGGAAGATGAAATATAAGCCGGCGGTGAGCGGGATGTTTTTGTAGATGTAGATGCCGATCGAGAGAACGTCGACGGTAATCCAGAGATACCAGTGCTCGAACTTCTTCCGCATCATCAGCAGCTGTGCGACTACACTCATGCCGCTTGCGGTCGAATCAAGATACGGAAGTGCAGCGTCCGTGAATGTAGAGAACAGAAAGCCGATCAACACGACGCAGCCAACAACGCCCAGCGAAATCAGAATCCGCTGTCGAGAGGTCAGCAATGTAATTGTGAGTTCGCTTCTGTTCGCACCGCCATGCAGCCAGAAGTACCAACCCTGAATGCATGACCAGAGAAAGAAGAGTTGCAGGCACATATCAGCGTAGAGTTTGATTTCGAAGAAGAGAAATCCGAAAGCGCTCACACTGACGATGCCGGTCGGCCACGTCCAGATGTTTTGCTTCACGCTGAAGTAAACGGTGAGAAGTCCTAAGAGAACGCCGGTGAGTTCGAGAGGGCTCATCCACTACCCTGATGCAGCTGCTGGCTCACCATTCGGCCCCAACTCACCTTCCCAACGTGCAACAACGGCGGTGGCAAGACAGTTGCCAACAACGTTCACTGTTGTCCTCCCCATGTCAAGGATCTCGTCCACCCCGAGAATCACGGCAACACCTTCCAACGGTAGCCCGAAGGAGGCAAGCGTTCCGGCAAGAATAACAAGCGCTGCGCGCGGCACGCCGGCAACACCTTTCGATGTGAGCATGAGAGTCAGCATCATTAGCACCTGCGTTGTCCAAGGCATGTCCACATTTGCAGCCTGAGCAACGAAGACCGATGCGATTGCAAGGTACAGCGTGCTGCCATCGAGATTGAAGCTGTAGCCCGTTGGGAGAACGAACGACACGATGCGACGCGGCACGCCGAATTTTTCCATCAACTCCAGCGCCTTGGGCAACGCGGCTTCGGAGCTGGTTGTCGAGAACGCTATGAGGGCAGGCTCCTTTACTGTCTTGAAAAATTTTAGTACCGGTATTTTCGCAATGATCGCCACGGGCACGAGGACGACGACCATAAAAACGATGAGCGCTCCGTAAAGTGTCAGAATCAGAAGTCCAAGATTCCAGAGGACAGACAGTCCTTTATTCCCCACCGTGACGGCAATCGCCGCGCCGACTCCGATTGGAGCGTACCTCATGACAAACCCGGTGAACTTGAACATCACTTCGGCGAGCGACTCACAGAACGAAAGCATCGGACGGCGCTTCTCTTCCGACAGCATCGCCAGGCCCATTCCGAACAGAATGGAAAATACCACAACCTGCAGCACCTCACCTTCGGCAGCAGCCTGAAAGAAACTCTGCGGAAAAATATGTGTGATCACCTCGCCAAATGTCTGCTGCTTTCCTGCGAAGTCTTTGGCATGTTCGTCGGGATGGAGATGCACGCCGACACCGGGCTGCGTGAGGTTCACGGCGACAAGGCCAATCACGAGCGCAAGGGTTGTCACTATCTCGAAATAGATGAGCGACTTTGCGCCCATACGACCCACCTGCTTCAGATTGCCGTGCCCGGCAATGCCAACAACAAGCGTGGAGAAGATCAGCGGCGCAATAATGCTCTTGATGAGTCGTATGAATACGGTGCTGAGGGGACGAAGCGTCACTGCGACATCAGGCCACATCCATCCGACAAACAACCCGATGGCCATGCCGACGAAAATCATTTGCGTGAGTGTGAGCCGCTTGAGCATCATGTTCCCTTCATGAATGTGATGCGGCCTGATACGGCATGAGG
>CAYJNF010000499.1:0-3178 GCA_964370915.1 uncultured Chitinophagales bacterium | reverse complement strand
GGATGGCGGAGATGAACGTGCCTGCGTGGCTGATGCCGATCCAGAACACGGTGTTGACCAGAAATATGCCCCAGTACGAGGGGCGGTTGACGCCCGCCACGCCCAGGCCGTTGGCGATCATGTAGCCCCAGGCGCCGAACAGGAAGACAGCCACGATCACGCTCAGGATGCCGAAGACCACCCAGAACTTCCACGAGGTGGTGTGCATCGACTCCATGACCATGTCATTCATCTGCCCGCGCGGAAGCGGGTCGAGCATCAGGTGTTTTTCGCGCAGGTGCGCGATGTGTTCCTGTTCGTGAGCGAGATGCTTTTCAGTAGAAGCCATGACTAGAATCCCTTTAGATAGGTCACGGCAGGCAGGGTGCCGAGTTCTTCGAGCAGGTGGAAACCACGGGAGCCGCGCGCCAGTTTGCTGACGGCGCTTTCGGGATTATCGATGCGGCCAAAGACGATGGCGTCGGCGGGACAGGCCTGGGCGCAGGCGGGAGCGAATTCCCCGTCGGCCACTTCGCGGCCTTCCGATTTGGCCTGATCCTCTGCGCGGTGAATGCGCTGGATGCAGAAGGAGCACTTCTCCATTACGCCGCGGCGGCGAACGGTCACGTCCGGGTTGAGCTGGTTGGGCAGCGGCTCGGGGCGTTCATAGTCGCGCCAGTTGAACGAGCGTACCTGGTAGGGACAGTTGTTTGCGCAATAGCGCGTGCCCACACAGCGATTGTAGACTTGCAGGTTGAGCGCCTCTGCCTGGCTGTGAACTGTTGCAAACGCGGGACAGACCGGTTCGCAGGGGGCGTGTCCGCATTGCTGGCACAGGACAGGCTGGTAGGGCGTCATCTTGATCTCGGGGAACTCGCCCTCCCAGAACCGTTCAGTGCGGATCCAATGCATCGAGCGGCCATAGCCGGAATCCGCTTCGCCTACGAAGGGGACGTTGTTCTCCATCGCGCAGGCCGCCACACAGGCCTGACAGCCCGTGCATAGGTCCGTGTCGATGGTCATGCCCCACTTGCCCTGCTCGCCTTCCGTGAAATTTGCGCCGTACTCGGAAATCTTCAATTCAGTTGTCATAAGGTTAATGCTCCTCACCCATCAATTCACCGTAAACGCCAATGCGGCTCTCCAGGCGGGATAACAGATACTTCTTACCGGTCTTTTCCACTTTGACGCGCATACCAGCAAAAGCCAGGTCGCCCGCGCCGTTGACCTGTTCGCCGAACAAATCGGCTGGATTGGATCCACGCCCCTCGGCATAGCGGCCGTAGGCGGTATGTCCCTGACCGAAAGGCATCGCAATCGTGTCGGGACGAATGGCTGGGTACTTGTAAACGACCGCTTCCACCGCCCCAGACTCAGAGGTGATCAGGACCACATCATCGTTATCCACGCCCAATTCCTCGGCAGTCTTGGGATGGATCTCGACCCACGAACTCCACATGGAGGTGGTTGTCGGGTCGGGGATTTCCTGCAGCCAGGGTTTATTCGCGCCTGCCTCACCCAGCACGGGGGAGACAAACGGGTGGAAGTAGAACTCGCCCTCGCCCGCGAACTTCGCCTCAGCCACTTGGATGGCCTTGCCCAGCACGTCACCGCCCGGGGTTGACAGCTCTTCGATAGTCTTCCACCAGCCGCCGTACTGCTGGAAGTAAGCCGTGAATGTATTGATCTCGGGCGCGGAGAAGTAACCATCGCTCTCGCTCACCAACGCCACGATCTTGCTTTGGATGAATTCGACTTCATCCTTGAAGGCCAGCGCTGCGGCGGCCTTTCCACCCGCGAGGGCAGCGGCAGCCAGGAACACATCCGCGGTGGCGCGTGTGTTGTAATACGGAGAGACGACCGGCTGCGCGCCCGAAAGCGCGGACTGGGCCGAACCTGCCGCCACACGCTGGTAGCCCCAGGACTCGAGTCCGTGGTGGTCGGGGAAGACGTAATCGGCCTGGACGGCGGTCTCGTCGGGGAAGGTCGCGAACGAGATGACGGTCGGCACGCTCTTGAGCGCGTTCTCGAAGCCCAGGGATTTGGGCAATTCGAAAACGGGATTGACGCCGTGAATGAAGAGGGTCTTGATCTCGCCGCCTTTCATCTTTTCGACAAAGGCAGCCATTTCCTTGAGGTTGGCAGGACGGTTGAACTCAGCCTGCATCGGGGCCAGCGGGGTCAGATACATGCCACCCGCGCGTCCCAGTCCGCCGACCAGCGCGTTGAGCGCCAGCACGGCTTCAGCGGTCTCGAGTCCATTGCTGTGACCGAGCGCCGCTCCGCCGGGAATGGCTAGCGCGGCATTGGCCGATGCGAACAGCTTGCCCAACTCGTCCAGTTTCTCGGCGCTCACGCTAGAGGCCTCGGCCACGGATTCCACATCCACGTCGGCGAAGGCGGCGGGCAGGGCGCCGCCGCGCGCCTCCGCGGCGATGCGGCCAATCGCCAGCGCCACCAGGCCCTCGCTCCCAGGCTTGATTGGGATCCACATATCTGCCTTCGAGGCGGTTTGGGACATGCGCGGCTCGAAATGCACCAGGGTGCCGCGTCCATGCCCACCGCCGCGGCGCATATTCGCAAATCCGCGCGTGAAGGCCACGGGCGAAATCCAGGTTTCGAGGAAGTTCGCGCCAAAGGAAAAGGTCAGGTCGGCCTTGGACATATCGAAGAACGGCATGGCGGGCTGACCGAAGAGCGCCTCAGTCGCCTTGCTGAGCGTGGCGCGCGCCTCGAACATGCCCAACGCTCCAAAGCGGACGGGGGCGGGCGCGCCGATGGCCTTCGCCAGGTCCGAGACCAGGTCGAAGAGGTGATCGGGGGCCATGCCCATCAGGAAGGCGATCTCGGATGGTTTGGTGGTCTTGAGCGCTTCGGCCACCACGTTGATAGCCGCGTCCCACTCCATGCTGGAATAATCGCGGGAACCGCGCGCCGATTGTTTGGCGGGTTCCTGCACGCGGTCGGGGTTGTACAAGCCGTGCAGCGTGGCCTGTCCGCGCACGCAGGTCTTGCCGAGATTGACGGGATGGTTCTTATTGCCTTCCACTTTAAGGGCGCGACCCTGCATGGTACGCACCACCAGCCCGCAGCCCGCCGCACATTCGCGGCAGGTGGTGGCATAGTAGGTGCTCTGACCGTTGTAGGTGTACTCAGGCATCTGGGTGTATGGCTCACGGGTCACGTACCGCGAAGCCGG
>CAYJNF010000498.1:0-3182 GCA_964370915.1 uncultured Chitinophagales bacterium | reverse complement strand
TGCACTGCCCATCATAAACCGGCCTCTCGACACGAGAGGCAAGATGAATCTCCTTCTCCCCGGAGGGATGTATGTTCAAAGAACAGCTGTTGCTATTGATAACGTGCCGGAGCCGCCTATTGTTGCAACGCGCTGAAACTCTTTTCTGACCCTTTGCCCTCTGCCCTCCGCCCTTTGCCCTTAGCTCTTTGCTCTCTTCCCTCCGCTCTCAACTAAAGCTCTTTCCCCAGTTCGTCTCTACACAATAGCCGAAAATCCTGTCAGAATAATACTTGAATTCGGGGAACTCAATGCCACTACCGGCGAGCAACGCGTCCGCATTCGAGGAATCAAACAACCGGTTTACGGTGACGTAGGGCAGGAGAGTGTCAAGCTGCGACATCAGCGCCTCTTCGCGGCCGCGCATTGCCGAGCGCCGCCGCTCGTATTCCTCGCGCGTAATGAACTCCATCGTCCGCGGATGCTTCAGTGGCGTATGTTTGTCGAAGTAGCGGACAGCCGCGACCACAACTTCGTCCAGTCTCGCTGCCCGCGCCGGTCCTGCGGTGATGTGAAACGCCTTGCCGATGGATTCATCCCTTGCCAGAATGTACGCCATCGCATCGTCGACCCAATCGATGGGGACCAGATCCATCAGCGTGTCCGGTGTGCCAGGGACGTAGGTGAGCATTCCCTTCTGAACGAGCCTGAGCGGAATGTAGATGACATTGAACGAGCTTGTCTTCCCGGTCTGCGAATCGCCAATAATGATGCTTGGCCGGAAAATGGTGCACGGCAGTTTATCGAAATTGTTCCGAACGATACGCTCCGATTCATTCTTTGATTGCTCATACGTGTTGAAGAACGTTTGTCCCATCTCCAACTCGTCCTCAGAGATGCGCCCGCCCCGCTGCCCCGAAACGGACGAGCTTCCGATGTAGACGAATCGCTCAAGCTTTCCTTGTTCTGCACACATGTGAGCGATTGCCAGCAGACGGCGTGTGCCGCCGCAGTTGATTGCCCTCGCCTCATCGATCGGATGGTCGAACCGGATTGTTGCCGCGCCGTGAATGACGTGCGTTGTTTCGGCAACGACGCGGTTGAGTTGCTCCTGACTCAATCCGCAATGGTCGAGAGAGACATCGCCGAGCATGCCGTCGATGCGCTGCACGGCGTCGGGGATGCAAAACTCTGCGGCGATATCGCGGGCGATTGCCTGCGTTCGTTCGTCCGCTTCTTCCTGGTCTTCGCCACGAACAAGCAGTGTGACAGTGGAGTTGGAGAATTGACGGAGCAGGCGAGGGATCAGATTCTTGCCAACTAATCCTGTGCCGCCGGTAATGAAGAAATGTTTTGCCATCACGCTTTCTTTGAAGGAGATAGGAATATTGATGAACAAAATATGAAATTTCGTCCTCGCGTGCGACAGATGGTTCCAGCATTCTCATACGCCGATGTCACAACATGGGTTCCGTTCCCGACGGGGATCTCCATCGCGTATCCAAACGTTGGAATCATGTTCTCAACATCGTATATTGAATCAAGTTCTTATTCAAATCCCTTCGTGAGACCACAATGATTCGGCGAGAATGTACGCATCTCTTGCTTGTGCTTCTCTTTGTGCTTTGTGCATCAGTACCGGCTTCTGCGCAACAGTATCAAGGAAGACAGCTTCGGCCCCGTCAATACCAGCGGCCGGTGATGAGTGTGTCATTCGGCATGGCAATGCCGGTTGGCAGATCCGGGCTGATCGATTACTGGCTCAATGGCCTCAGCGGCAAAGCCAGCTTCCAGGTTTTTGCCGACTCCTATTTTGCCCTGGGGTTGTCTACCGATATCGCGATTCTCTATTTCGATCAGGCAGCATTTGTGCGGCGATGGCCCGGCGTTCCACTCAAAGCAAAAGACAATCTCATTCTTGGCAACGTATCCTTTGATGCAACGTATTCGTTTTTTCCGGGTTACATTACCCGGCCGTTCATCAGCTTGCAGATCGGAGCCGAGTTTATCAGCGAAGCCTCGTACAAGCAGATCGTCAATGACGTCAGGTATGTCTACTACGATGTCGGCGGACATTCGCGACTCGCCCTGGGCGTTGTTGCGGGAGCCGACATTCAATTGGCGTACTGGCTCAACCTGCATTCGGAAGTGAAGGGGACGTTTGTGCATAACGATCCCGACGTGAGCATGATTAGTCATGCCCGGGTTGGTGTGCAGTATAAATTTTGATCTCCGTTTCCATTCTGGTCTCTCTCCAACATGAATAAAGAACACGTACTCTCCCTCTTCATGCAAACCGGTGCGTTGCTGGAAGGACATTTTCAGCTTACGTCGGGGTTGCATAGCAGCCAATACTTTCAGTGCGCAAAGGTGCTGCAATATCCTCAGCACACCGAATTGCTATGCGGTGAAATTGCATCGCACTTCAAGGACAAGAAGATCGATGTGGTGATCGCTCCGGCGATGGGAGGCATTGTTGTCGGACAGGAAGTGGGAAGGCAGCTTGGAGTCCGGACGTTATTCACGGAACGGAAAGAAGGGGTGATGCTACTCCGCAGGGGTTTCGAAATCCGCGAGGGTGAACGCATATTGGTATGTGAAGATGTCGTGACAACCGGCGGTTCGGTCTTCGAAGTAATAAATATTGTGAAGCAACGAGGCGGCCGCGTTGTGGGCGTCGGATACATTGTCGATCGGAGCGGGGGAAAGGTCCGGTTTGACGCTGAAGACTCTCAGATTGCAACTCTCCATATGGATGTCGTCACGTACAAGCCCGAAGAATGTCCGCTGTGCCAACAGAATATCCCAATTGATAAGCCCGGAAGCAGGGCAACAAAGTAGCCGACGATTTGCAGAAGTGCCGAACGTTGCGTTTCTTACCTCACTCAATCACCAGAACAGTTTTTCTCTATTGCTCATGGACTGGCTTCAACAAATACTGAACAACACAATGCTGTACCATGCAATCGTTGCTCTTGTGATTGTTGTAGTGTTCTATTCCATTTCGGCATTTGTCAAGAGGGTATTGACGTGGTTCGGGAAGAAGATTTTTGAGCGGACCGAGACGGTGCTCGACGATCTGATGCTCGATGTTGTCCGCAAGAGCGTCCGGTCGCTGATGGTGATTGTGGGGTTGCACATTGCCCTCCGGGAGGTACGCAAGGCAATCACAGCCAATGATGTCACCCTGCAACAGGTGGTTG
>CAYJNF010000497.1:801-3189 GCA_964370915.1 uncultured Chitinophagales bacterium | reverse complement strand
TGCAATGCCGAAATCTGCTGAACCTGAAACAACGTTGAGCGTAATTGTGTAACGAGTCCCGCCGGTGAGATTCGCATCCCAGACCTTGACGATATTTGTGTTTCCCCAGGAAACTGCCGGCGATGTTCCCGGCACACTCAGTTGCTCACTGCCATCTTCCCACTCGATGGCATAGGAACCAGTGCCCGAATACATCACTGCCTTCGGATAATATACGCCCAGGGGATTATGGTTGTAGTCACCGACGACGAAATCGACTTTGCCCACATCTTCCACGCTTGAGTCCAATTTGGTTGTGTACGTGGAGTCGTTGAACAGCACGAGATCATAGTCGGCGGTTGTCGGTGGGCGCAGGCCGACTACGGACCAATAGTTCGTCTGCTGGTTGTATGAGTACTTTCCGGGAAGAACACTTGTTGTGTACGGAGTTGCGCTGGCAAGGCTGACTATGGAATTGAGGTTGCGGACAGTAACGGAAATCTCCGTCGATGTCCCAACATTGCCCGCAGCGTCGTATGCTTTGGCGATCAAACGGTTCAGCCCGTCGGCCACTGAAAGAGTGTTCCAGAAGAATTCCCACGGAGCGTTCACATCGGTGAGCGCGAGTCCGCCGTTCACGTAGAGTTCAACCTTCGTGACGCCAACGTTGTCACTCGCCTGAACGACTACCGTATCGATCTGACTGCGTATGCTGCCTGCAACAGGACGCACAATTGCGACTGTCGGCTGTGTGGCGTCTTGCTGGTCCTGCTCTCTCGTAACAACCGTTCCATCCTTCTTGCAGGATGAGATAAGCAACAGCGTTGCGCAGAGAATGCCGCTGAGCAGCCGTTGACTCCTGATGTTTGAATTGAACATGAAATCCTCCTCGTGACGAGTACGCAACGAACCTATGGCGCACGCATAGAAAGTGTGTGGTGTGTTTCTTTCATAAGCCTACTCCCGCATCATCCTCACCAAAACGTAGAAGAGCTTTTTGTCGCAATCGAACCAGCGTTCGATGATTCGATAGTCTTTCAGCGTTACAGAGAGTTCTTCGTAGCGAATATCCTGACTCTCGGTTGTGCTGGCTTTCTGTAGGGATTTGACGGTTGAACAGACTGTGCGCGCAAGATTTCGGCGCGCAAGTCGTTCGGCCTCATCCCAGGAACTTTTTTCATAGAAGTACTGTGGAGCAATCCCGACGGCATAGTAGCTCTTTGTGTCGCGCGGAATTGCCTCCAACCATGCCGGAGCAATTTTTTCCGAAAGTGAAACGGTGGCTCCGTTGGACAAGGAAGCTTCGCATCCGTGCGGGGCGGCGAGCACAAAGACAAGTCCGTGTGACACCATGGTGTCTATTGGGTTGAGTGCAACCGTGGCAGTGTCGCACTCTTCAATGACGTCCGATCCCATCCAGAAGGTGCCACCTTCCGTGGCCCAGAACGCTTGACTGCCGCGTATGTTCGTCCTTGACTGTCGCACATACGCTGTTTCCGCCTGACGGAAAGCAAAGGCAACCGCCGAGTCCTGATATGATGATGCGTGCACGTAGCCCACGGCTGTGTTCGCGCATGGCAATTCGCCTTGATGAATAAACCAGAGCGGATACTCTTGCGAAAAGCCTACCGAACCTAAAAAAACGCACGTCACAAAACAGGCCACTCTCACGGTTGCCCTCACGACTGGCTGTTACTTTGTCTCCGAAGATTGGGTAGCTTGTTGCTTTTTCCATTCCTCGTACTTCTGTACCTCATCGTTCAACTCCTTGAATGTCTCGCTCGAACGGAAGCGGGTGTACATCTCGTTGTTCTTCTTGATTTGTTGCATCAACGCTTCGTTGGCTGCGCCGATAGGATACTCGACCAGCACGTAGGATCGCCAGATACTGCCATCTTTGCACAGCTTCTGATTCTTCACTCTGCTGCCCGAGAGGCTTGTCGATACAACGGTTTTGCTCGCTTGCGTGAACTGCTGCATAAGCTGGGCTTCCGTGGCTGCGCCGATCTCTTCTTCAAACTTCTTCTGCAATCCCTGAACCTTCAGATCTGTTTGCCTGCCGATTTCCGTTCTGCCATCGGTGGTTGCCTTGTCGAGCGAGAGTTGCATGTCTTGCGACGTTGCAGTCTTGGCCGCAAAGAGGTAGTTCGGATCCTGCGGCACATTCATGTACCATTCGGGCATGTCGCATTCGGATGCCGATTGAAGGTCCTTGGCTCCACCACACCCGATGAGCGATGCGGCAAATAATGCGAAGAGTATGGTGATAATGATGTTGCGCATGTGTTCCTCCCTTTGGTTGTTGGTGATAGAAAGATTATTCATTCTTCCACTGCTAGCCTCGTGTTCGTTCATAGTGCATTCAGCATTTCACATTCGCTAGTGACTCCCGATCAGCTGACGGGATGC
>CAYJNF010000497.1:0-791 GCA_964370915.1 uncultured Chitinophagales bacterium | reverse complement strand
GGCGTTGGTATAAGTCGGATCGCAAATCAAATATTTCTTTCCTTGATAAATCACCGCGTCGCCCGGGATGTTGTCAGTGAACTTCACCGCCGTCGCAATGTGCGCCGGATAGTCGAGTCCAATCACATCCAAACCACAAAGAGATTTAACCAGATAGGAGAAAAGGATGGCGCGGTCTTCACAATCGGAGTAATCGTAAAATAGTGTTTCGTCGGGGAACAATGGCTTCTCTCGTCCGAACTGCTCGGGATCGGTCTTGTACACGAATGCCGTTTGCACAAAACGGAGGAGAAAACTGACAGCCTCCTGCTCGGTTTTTCCCTTGACGAGCGGCTGCAATGCCGCAAGCAGGCTTGCCGTTGCCTCCGTAGACGGGGAAGCGGCGAAGTACACTTCAAAATTTGTCTGCGGATAGTCTTCAAAAAAACGGACGGCATTGGCACTGAATCTGACCGGAATGCTATACTCCTGTCCCGCATACGAAAACTTCAGAATCTTCGCGGCGGAACTGCGCGGCATTGTTGGCGGCGATTGAATAGAAAACTCAACGAGCCTGGTTGCCTCGGGATAATTCACTTCATAGGTGAAGATCCGCTCGTCCGCCAGCTTCCACTTTCGATCGAGCTGCAGTGCGTAGTATCTTCTTGCCTTGTCAGCAAACGTGAAGAACGGAACATTGTAGAGCGTGTTGTTGGTCGGGGTCAGCAGGCAAACCTGATTTCCACTGAAACCGACCCGCGTCTCATAACCGGATTTTGATGAGAGAAACCATGTCAGCAATATCGCTTCAT
>CAYJNF010000496.1:0-3207 GCA_964370915.1 uncultured Chitinophagales bacterium | reverse complement strand
GAGCAGACAGTAAAAGTCATTCGGATGTGGACGCATTACGAATGATCTCCGTTCACTGAAACGCCACCCCAAAAATTTAGTTACCCCGCTTCCGGCGGTACGACTTTGATTTCGACGCGACGATTCAGCGCTTGATTCATCGGATCATCGGCGTTTGCCGGTTCGTCCCAGCCCCGTCCTTCAATCACAAACTTGTTCGGATCGAACTTGTATTTCTCAATGAGAGCCTTCTTCACGGCCGCAGCTCTGTCCGTGCTCAACTGCTTCACCGCATCGTAGGGCACTCTCCCCTTCATGGAGTTATCCGTATGACCCTCCACAATGATCACGCATTTTTCAAACTGGCCGGCAACACGCGCAACACGCTCCAGCGTCGCATCGACCCCCGGATCATAGAGCTTCTTTTCGACGACGTTTCCGAATTCATCGCGCGCTGGCTCATGCAGGTTTGCGCTGTTCGGATAGAAGTTGATTCTGATCGTTTGCGTAAGAATCGGAGATTCAGCGCTGACCTTTTCATACGATTGCGGTGTGAAGGATGTCCCGCTTTCGTACTTCTGATGTGCGAACGTGCCTTTTGCCTGCAGATCTTTGATAAAGGAAAAATCCATCACGCGATCGAATTCCACCGGCGCATCGATGCGGCCAAGCTCGCGATACACAAGCGATGCGCTCTTCCACGACCGCTCAAAGTTGGTCGGGTTGCTTTGATTCAGGAAAAACTGGACGTTCTCGCCAAAGTTCGTCGAGTGCGCGTCACCCATCATGCCTTTGATGTCCTCCGGCTTCATGCCGAATGCATCCGCCATCCATTGCGCGGCCTGTTCCGTATTTTGCTTGACGTAGTCCATCCCTTCAAACACACCGGCGACAAATCCTTTGACGATGTCCGGATGGTCGCGGGCAAAATCGGCGCGGAAGGCGTACACATCGGCAATCACTTTGTTCGCCTCTGCGGTGGTGCTGAGAATTCTTGTTTTGGGTAATCGCTTTGGAATATTGTAGATGTCGGGCGCCCAGCTTACCACAGCATCGATCTTCCGGTCGGCAACAAAAGCGGCGGCGGCTTCAAACGCAGTCGTCGTATACTTCATCTTGACATCACCGACGTTCAATCCGGCGCTCAGCAACAGCGTGGTGATGAAGTATTCACTCGGGCTGTTTTGTGCACATACGATGGTCTTCCCTTTGAGGTCGCGCACCGTTTTGACTGCATCACGAGAGACAATACCATCGCCGCCGCTCGACCAGTCGATCTGTTGTACAATGCGCGGCGCCGTTCTGCTGTCGCGCATCAACTCCGGGGCAAACAACACCATCATGTCCTCCGTGCCCCACAACGCGTGCACGTTGCCCGATGTGTACGCGTCACGCGCGGTGATCGGATCATCAATCAATACCATCTCCACCATGAATCCGTATTTCTTAAAGAAGATCGATTCCTTGTTCGGCTTTGTTCCGTGGTTGGCCGCGATAATCGGCAGCCAGCCAATCCACACGTTGTAGCTGAACTTGACGATCTTGTCCTTCTGACTCCAGGCGTAGTTGCTTACTCCTTTTACCGGTGGGAGTTTGTCGGCAGGGATGTACTTGTACTCCTTCACCGTCGTCACGTTCGTCAGGTCTGTTGCTTCGACCTCACTTTCCGTTTCAGTTGTCGATGTTCCAAACAACGACTTGTCTCCGCCTTTGTCCATCAGAAGCCACACGCCCAATCCGATGAGTGCAAGGACGAGAATGATGGATATGAAAATGCCGAAAGGCGTAAGTTTCGCTCGTGAACCCTGTTCGTCTGCCATGATCTATCTCCTTCGGAAGTGATGGTTATTGCTGCTCAGGTTTTTCTTTCGGACCAATTTCTTTCGTGCCCGCTTGTGGTGCGGTCTGTTCAATCTGGACTCCTTGCGACGCAAGAAACTCCGCCAGCGCCTGCTGCTCGAGTGCTTTGCGTTCGGCTTCTTTTTCTTTTGCCTGCTCAAGTTCGCCCAAATCCTGTGACACGCGGGCTTTGCCTGCTGCCTTCTCGTATTTCTTGTTCAGCACTTCTTCGACACTCTTTAGCGTGTCGCCCACATCGCCCACCTTGAATGCAACGCCGCTCAGCGCTGCAGCCGCTTCTGCCTGTGCTTCCTTCACGCGTACCTGACTCAATTGACGTTCAATCCTCCGGACTTTTTCTTCAAAGTCCTTCTGTGCCACTTTTGCATTGCGGACATTGTTGGTGTAGCCTTCTTCGGTATCTTTCAATTCGATTGAATCATGCTCCAGATCCGCTTTCACATCCTGCAATTCCCGCGCGAGCGAACCGGCAAGCTCGGAGTTCCCGGCCTTGAAGTTGGCAAGAATCCGTCTTTCCAACTCTACCGCCCTGCTCGTCTTGGTCTTGATCTGAATCTTTAACCGTTCGGCAACCCCGGCAAGACGTGCAAGGGCTTCATTATATTGCGCCATCTTGTCGCGGAAATCGCTCCGCGCAACCTCAAGCAATGCTTCCGGATTCTGCTCCTCCAAGCCGCTGATGAACAGCCCGAGGAATCCGCGGAACAATCGTGAAATACGTGCCAAGAGTGCCATGCTGTTCTCCTTTGAAAGATATGTTACTGACGTTACGCATGGTAACATCTTCCATGCTTGTATGAAACCCCTTCAGGGTTTTGAGATCTCTGTTTGTCTAATCACCGTGGGCGTTGCCCTCGGCTTCAGTATTTGTCCCCTTCAGGGACAGCGATTTTCGCAGGTTGACGCTGAAGGCGTCAGATATTACAGGTCGGGGCAACACCCCGACAAAGAGACATCCAAACGAATCAGAACCCAGAAAGGGTGAAATATCCTTTCTGTGTAACATGAGTTACGTTACTTCTTTTCTTTTTACGTCATTGACTGAACCAACCGAGATCGTGCTTTCATTGGTGATCATCGAGACCGCCTTGACGAGTTGCTCCTCCTCTGCAATCTTCTTCTTCAACCATTCCTGATACTGTGCTTCATCCTGCTTTTGCTGTTTCTTCGCTTGACGAATCCGTTCTTCGCATGCGGCAATTTCCTTTTCGAGTGCGGCAACGTCGTTCTCCCGCCGTACAGTTCGTTCTTGAAACTTCTTGTACGCGTACTCCTCGTACGCATCGAGTGCCTTGTCCCGGTTGACTGCGTCGGTGAGTATGTCTTCGAGCGGCACTTTGTTCTCCTGCAGCACGCGCAGCAACGCCT
>CAYJNF010000495.1:0-3214 GCA_964370915.1 uncultured Chitinophagales bacterium | reverse complement strand
AGTGCATCGTGGCAACAATACTTCGCCAACGTCCTCAAATCTCCAACGCAAAAGGGCAACGGCTCCCGAGCCGCTACGCAAGCATCAGTCCCCCAACCTTCAACAATCCAACAATCCACACATCCAACAATCCCAACGGAAGCTTCTTCATCTTTTCCCGCTACCGCGATTCGCGGAGTTGCAGCGAAGATTGTCGAGAACATGGAAGCGAGCCTCTCGCTGCCGACGGCTACATCGATCCGTACGATTCCGGTAAAAGTGTTGGAAGAAAACCGCCGCCTTCTGAACCAGTATCTCGCGATACGAACAGGCGACAAGCTTTCCTTCACCCACATCATTGCGTGGGCAATGGTGAAGGCACTCGATGAATATCCAAACCTCAACGCCGCATTCGCGCGCATCGGCGGCGTGCCACACAAAGCCGATCGCCCGCATGTGAATATCGGCGTTGCGATCGATCTGACACGGAAAGACGGATCGCATTCGCTCATCGTTCCGAACATCAAGAACTCCGACGAGATGGACTTTGCGCAGTTTGTTGCCGCGTATGATGCCATCATCAGGAAAGCACGCACCAACACCGTAGATCCGTCGGATTTTCAGGGAACATCCATCACGCTCACGAATCCCGGAACGGTGGGGACAGTCGCATCGATACCGCGTCTCATGCCCGGACAAGGTGCAATTGTTGCAACGGGAACGATCAGCCATCCTGCCGAGAACCACGGCATGTCGCATGAAGCGCTCTCCGCGCTCGGGATCAGCAAAGTGATGACGATGACCTGCACGTACGATCATCGCGTCATCCAGGGCGTTGAGTCGGGACAATTCCTTGCCCGCGTGCACACACTTCTGCTTGGCGAAAACAATTTCTACGATTCACTCTTTGCCGACCTCCAGATTCCGTATGAGCCGGTTCGATGGCAAACCGATCATCATCCGATGATTGGCGGCGCGAGCCAATCTGAGGCGCATATTGAGAAACAAGCCCGCGTTCTACAGCTCATCAACGCATACCGTGTGCGCGGCCATCTGATTGCCCACCTCGATCCGCTCGTCAACAAACCCGGACATCACGCCGAGCTTGATCCGGCGTTTTACGGATTGACAATATGGGACCTCGACCGCGAGTTCATCACCGGCGGACTCGGGGGAACGCCACGGACAACGCTCCGGCAGATTCTCGACATCCTGCGCGAGACGTATTGCGGCACGATTGGCGTCGAGTACATGAACATCCAGGAAACCAGGCAGAAGCGATGGCTGCAGGATCGCATGGAGCCGTCGCGCAATCAGCAAGAGGTTTCGCAAGATCGACGGCTTCAGGTTCTCAGGAAGCTCACCGCTGCAGAAGGACTGGAAAAATTCCTGCACACCAGATTCATCGGGCATAAGCGCTTCTCGCTCGAAGGGGGCGAGACTATGATGGCGATTCTCGATACGTTGCTCGATGAGGCCGCAGAAGCAGATGTGAAGGAAGCCGTGATCGGCATGGCGCATCGCGGCAGATTGAACGTTCTTGCAAACACAATCGGCAAACCACTTGCAAAACTTTTTTCGGAGTTTGAGGGATATGTCGATCCGAGCAGCACGCAAGGTTCCGGCGATGTGAAATATCATTTGGGTGCAAGCGGCACGCACAGAAGTCTGAGCGGCAAGACAATTGCCGTTTCCGTGGCGCCCAACCCGAGCCATCTCGAAGCGGTGAACCCGGTTGTCGAAGGCATTGTGCGCGCAAAGCAAGACCGGCTCAATGACAAAGAGCATGATCGGATTGTTCCGATTCTGATTCACGGAGATGCGGCATTTGCCGGACAAGGGACAATCGCCGAGACGCTGAATCTCTCGCAGTTGCACGGCTACAGAACAGGCGGCACGATTCACATCATCATCAACAATCAGATCGGATTTACGACAACACCGGAAGATGCTCGGTCAACTCCGTATTGTACCGACGTTGCCAAGATGGTTCAAGCGCCGATCTTTCACGTGAACGGCGATGACCCGGAAGCCTGTGTGCGCGTGACGCGCCTTGCACTCGAATACCGTCGTGCATTCAAGAAGGATGTTGTGATCGATATGTTCTGCTATCGCCGGCACGGACACAATGAAGGCGATGAGCCGAGCTACACGCAGCCGCTGCTGTATAAGAAAATCAAGCAGCATCCCTCGGTGCGCCAGTTGTATGCCGAACGTCTGTTGCGGCAGAAGTTGATCACGAAGGAAGAGTTGGATGGTATCATCGATGAATCAAAGCAACGGTATGAGCGCGCGTTCGAAGCATCGCAGAAACGCGAAACGCATTTCAAGCCGGATATTCCGCTCGCCATTGCATCGGATGAACTGGCAAAGGCGCAGCCGCGCGGTGGCACATCGGTTGACATCGAGACGCTGCATGCCATCACCCGTGCATTGACCACCTTGCCCGGGGAATTTGCCATCAATCCCAAACTTCAGCGCATACTCGATGAACGATCTCTTTTGATTGAAGGAGATACAAAAATCGACTGGTCGTTTGCTGAGGCACTTGCATTTGGGTCGTTGGTGATGGAAGGAACGTCTGTTCGTCTGAGTGGACAGGATAGTGGCCGCGGCACGTTCAGCAACCGGCATTCGGTACTCTACGATGCGAACAGCGGGCGCGAGTACGTTCCCCTGAATCACGTGAGGTCGGGGCAAGCACTGTTTTCCGTTTACGACAGTCTACTCTCCGAAGCCGCAGTGCTCGGGTTCGAGTTTGGCTACAGTGTTGCCGATCCGTTGACGCTGGTGTTGTGGGAGGCGCAGTTTGGCGACTTTGCCAACGGCGCGCAAGTAATCATTGACCAGTTTCTTGCCGGTTCGGAAGCGAAGTGGGAGGAGCCGTGCGATCTTGTGCTTCTTCTTCCGCATGGCTACGAAGGGCAGGGACCCGAACACTCCAGCGCACGACTCGAACGGTTTCTGCAACTCTGTGCAGAAGACAATTTGCAGGTTGTCAATTGCTCGACGCCTGCTCAGTATTTTCACGTCCTGCGACGACAAATGCGCGACAACAAACGCAAGCCCCTCGTCATCATGACACCGAAGAGCTTGTTGCGTCATCCGAAAGTTGTGTCGTCGCAGAATGACTTTGTCGCGGGAAAGTTCAATGAAGTTCTCGACGACTCTGCAATTACAAATGCAGCCGCGGTTGAACGCATCGTATTCTGCAGTGGCAAAGTGTACTACGACT
>CAYJNF010000494.1:0-3240 GCA_964370915.1 uncultured Chitinophagales bacterium | reverse complement strand
GGCGACATGGTCCGCGCGGCGCCGTCGCGCCTGGGCCTGGGCGTGGGCCTGGCCTTCTGCCGTCTGGCTGTGCTGGGGCACGGCGGGCGCATCTGGGTCGAAAGCGAGATGGACAAGGGAGCCACCTTCTGGCTGACCCTGCCCATCGCCCGCGCCCACAAGACCGGTAAACTCACCCGCCAGACCGGACGTTTAAAATTGGAAACCAAACAATAAAGTTTTTTTTTCAGGAGTCTTATGCACGCGATCACCAAGACCGTTCAAATCGAAGATCAATATCCCGGCGTCACGCTGGGCGTTATCGTGCGCCCGCGCGGCCTGGTCCAAATCGACGCGCCGCCCTCTCCCGAAGACAGCCGCATCTGGCGCGCCGCGCTTATGAGTCTAAGCAACGGCCCGGAGCGTGTGCTCGTCAACCTCGACTCTCATCCCGACCGAACGCTCGGCGCGCGCTCCATGGATTGCACGGTCATCGCGCACGAGAAGACCGCTCAGACCTTCCGCTCGCGGCCCAACACCTTCAAGGCCCAGGGCGACGAGACGGGCGCTGAATGGGAATCCATCCCCGGCCTGGGCAGTGTCCGCTGGGCGCCGCCCGAGATCTCGTTTGGCGAACAGATGACCTTGTACTGGGACGGCGGCGCGATCCTGCTCGAAAGCCGCCCCGGCCCGTCGGCGGGCGCCATCTGGGCCAGCCTGCCCGAGGAGAAGATCGTTTTCATCGGGGATGCAGTAGTCAAGAATCAGCCGCCCTTCCTCGCCAATGCCGACCTGCCCGCATGGATCGATACTCTTAATCTCCTGCTTGGCCCCGCGTACAAGAACTACACCATCATCAGCAGCCGCGGCGGCGTGGTCAATGCGCAGACCATTCGCAACCAGCTGGATTTCATCAAGCACGTGCGTGAAAAACTGGAACGCCTCGCCAACAAGAAGGCCCTCCCCAGTGCGACGGAAGGCCTGGTCGCCAACCTCGCGAGCGGATTCAAGGCCTCGGCCATCCGCCAGAAACATTACGCCCAGCGCCTGCGCTATGGCTTGTTGCATTATTTTGCGCGCCATTATCACGCTTCGTCCAATACCACCGCTGAAGACCAGTCATGACCCGCAATTCTCTGCCTTTGCTCGAACTTACGCGCGGCAGGATCACTGAGTCGATTCACTACGGTTCGATAGCCGTGGTGGATGCGGATGGCAGTCTCCTGGCCTCGCATGGCGACCCGCAAACGGTCGCCTTTTTGCGCTCCAGTGCAAAACCCTTCCAGGTCCTGCCCTTCGTGGAACGCGGCGGCCCGGAGTTCTATGGATACACTCCGCGCGAGCTGGCGTTATCGTGCGCCTCGCATGAAAGCGCGGCCATCCACCTCGACGCGGTGGCTGCCCTGCAAAAGAAGATCGGTATCGAGGAGCATCACCTGCAATGTGGCGGGCACCTGCCCGGCGACACGGACATGTTCCGCAAGTTTGTCGTCAGCGGCGGGACGCCGACCGCCAATTACAATAACTGCTCGGGCAAGCACACCAGCATGCTGGCTCATGCTAAAATGCGCAACCTGCCGCTGGAAAATTACCTCGACATCACCCATCCCATTCAGCAGGACATCCTGACGACCTTTTCAGAGATGTGCGGCATCGAGCGCGATAAAGTGGAACTCGGCGTGGACGGTTGTTCCGCGCCCAACTTCGCCGTGCCGCTTTACAACGCTGCCCTCGGCATGGCGCGCCTGTGCGATCCGCGCGGACTTTCCGAGGCGCGCGCGGCGGCCTGCCGCCAGATCACCTTGGCCATGACCGCCCACTCCGAGATGGTCAGCGGCTTTGGCGAATTCGACTGTGAGTTGATGAAGATCGGCGCGGGCCGCATCGTCGCCAAGCGTGGCGCGGAGGGATTCCAGATCATCGGCATCCTGCCGTCCTCGCCTGACGCTCGCGGCGTGGGCATTGCCATCAAAGTGGAGGATGGCGACGCCGCGCGCATGTCCAATGAGTTGGTGTTTTCACCCCGCGTCCGACCGGCGGTGGTGATCGAGATCCTGCGCCAGCTCGACGCGTTGACTCCGCAGCAGATCCAGGCCTTGTCCGCCTTTGGGCCGGCCAAGACTCTCAAGAATCATCGTGACATCGTGACGGGACAATCCCGCCCCGCATTCACTTTACAACGCCATGACTGATATTTCTGAACGCGCCCTGGCTGTCCATCAGCGCCTGCTCGAAGTCTTCGGCGAGCCGATCTGGCGCAATCCGCTGCCCGCCATCGACGAACTGGTCTCGACCATCCTCTCGCAGAATACCACCGATGTAAATCGCGACCGAGCCTTCAACTCCCTGCGCGCAAAATTCCCCACCTGGGAGCAGGTACGCGATGCAAATGTGGAGGCGGTCGTTGCCGCCATCCGCCCGGCGGGACTGGCCAACCAGAAAGGCCCGCGCATCCAGGAAGTGCTGCGTTCCATCACCGCAGAGCGCGGAAGCCTCGACTTGTCCTTCCTCGCCGATCTCTCCGTGGAGGAAGCGCGCGCCTGGCTGACTCGCTTCAACGGCGTCGGGCCGAAGACGGCCGCCATCGTGTTGTGCTTCTCGCTGGGCATGCCCGCCTTCCCTGTGGACACGCACATCTACCGCGTGACCGGCCGTATCGGCCTGCGCCCCGAGCGGATGACGGTCGAACAGGCGCACCCGCACCTGGAAGCGCTCTTCCCGCCCGAGACGTATTACGCGGGCCATCTCAACCTCATCCGCCTGGGACGCGAAATCTGCGGCGCGCGCAAGCCCTTGTGCAAAAAATGTCCCGTTCGCGATCTGTGTGATTTCGAACCCAAGACGAAATAACCGTCATTGCGCGGAGCGTTTTTTGCGGCGAAGCGCAGCCTTCTTTTAGAGGTATTATGCTCGAAACTCCCCCCGTCAGCCTTGCCCTTCAGGAACTTGGAATCCCCCATCGCGTGTTTGTGCATGTCGAGCCAGTCACCTCGCTGGAGCAGGCCGCGCGTCAGCGTGGACAGCGTCCCTCGCAGGTGGTGCGCTCGATCCTCTTCCGCGTGGGACAGGATGAGTTCAGAATGGCGCTGGTGGCGGGGCCAGCCCAGGTTTCGTGGAAGACGCTGCGCAAGCATCTTGGACAATCCCGTCTGACGATGGCGACCGAAGAAGAAGTGCTGACAGTGACCGGGTACGTGCCCGGGACGGTGAGTCCGTTTGGGCTGCCGCGCCCGCTCAAAGTCCTGATCGACCCGAGTGTTC
>CAYJNF010000493.1:0-3254 GCA_964370915.1 uncultured Chitinophagales bacterium | reverse complement strand
GGTTATTCCAATTCCGGATATCCGTTGCGCGCACACCAAACCACTCAGCAATATGCCCGATGGTATCGCCGCTCTTAATTCTGTAGACTACCTTGGTCCGATCGGGATAATCGACGGTGCGCGCGTGTACCGTGCGCGATTGAGTGCGGACGGTCGCCACCTCACGAACACGCGACTCGCCTGCCGAGACCAGACTTGACGGGGCTTTTGCTCCGCGAATGTTTGCGATGGGAATTACCAACTTCATTCCGCGGCTCAATCGTTTTCGCGTGCTGATCTCATTGGCTTCTGCCAGCACACGCTGCGCGACCCCGTACCGTTTCGCTAACGATGCAACAGTTTCGCCGCGCCGGACAATATGGGTCAGCAAATACCCCTTCTCCTGCTCAGGAATCAGGGCGTATTTTTGCTGGAAGATTTCCTTGTCTGTTCCCCGCGGCACACGCAACGTGTAGCCTTCGGTCACCGGCGGTGTGCATCGATGGATTAACTCCGGGTTGAGATCGACGAGCGTCTCGACATCCGTTCCGGCGCATTCAGCCAGCACTTCCAGATCAACACAGTCATTGACCTCGACAGTTTCATACTGCAGGGAGTCATCGGGCTGGACATGGCCAAAACCATACTCCTCGGGATTCATCGCAATGATCGCTGCGGAAATGTACGACGGAACATAATTGCGGGTTTCTCGTGGCAGATAGCGACGCATTTCCCAGAAGTCACTCGAACCGCTCCGTCGCATAGCGCGGTACACATTCCCGGGACCGGAATTGTACGCCGCCATCACCAAGTACCAATCCTCAAAATCTTCATACAGATCACGCAAGTGCCGCGCTGCCGCTCGTGTTGCTTTTTCGAAATCGCGGCGGTCATCCCACCAGAAATTTCCTTTCAGTCCGTAAAGCTTTCCCGTCCCGCGCATGAACTGCCACATACCCACAGCACGAGCCCATGAGCGTGCAGAGTTGCTCAACCCGCTCTCAATCATCGCGAGATAAACCATCTCTTCCGGAACACCTTCCTCGCGCATGATTTTTTTCAGAAGCGGAAAGTATTTGCCTGATCGTTGCAGCCAGCGCTCCATATGAACACGCCCGCGCCCGAGGAAGAAGCTGATGTGCTTGTCCACCAGGCCATTCACAACCAGTGGAATTGTGGTGCCGGTGATAACGGTTCTGGTCGGGAGCGTTACACGTGCAGTATCGACTTGCTCGGAGATCTGATTCAGTTTTTCGCGCAAGGCGAAGATCGAACTTGTTGAATCAACAATCCCGGACCTGCGAATGTATCGCTCGTATTCTTCAACGACAGTCTTGCTCAGATCGTTGAAATCCTGGCTGCCTTCTATCTGGGGATAGTAACTCAGCTCGTTGAGAATTCGAATCGCTTCTTCAAACTGCGAAGTGGCACGCAAGCTATCGTTGTTCTCATCCGCCGAAAGCGCGGAGAGATAATGCTGACGTGTTTGCTCCAAGTGATACGCGATGAGGGAGTCGTTGCTGACAAGAACTTCCTCGGTAATAGGCTGCGGTAGTGTTGAAAATACTGGAGGATCTTGAACATGAAGGGGTACAGCAGGGGGAGAAGGTGCGTCAGCAGAAAGGTTCTTGATGGACTGCTCCGAGGAGCAACCGCCAATCAGGATCAAAAGTACCGTTGCCCCACAACAAATATTCTTTCGCATTCTTCCGTCCGGAACTTGATTTCATGATGACACAACTCTTGCTTGTTGAAAACAAGATAATTCTTGACCCACCGACAAGCAACAGTTTTTTCTCTTTGTGCCGCTTTTTCTCTTTTCTGACGAGGTCCTTTCTACGGCTTATAGCGGAATGTTCCCGTGCTTCTTCCTGGGATTGGAATCAACCTTATTCTGCAACATCTTCAATGCGGCGATCAATTTCGGGCGGGTCTCACTCGGGAGAATTACCGCATCCACATACCCCCTGCTTGCCGCGAGATATGGGTTGGCGAATTTCAGCCGGTATTCGTTCTCTTTTTCTGCCAGTGCCTCTTCCCTGTCGGGAGCGGCATCAATTTCTTTCTTGAAAATAATCTCGGCGGCCCCCTTTGGACCCATCACGGCGATTTCTGCACTGGGCCAGGCAAAATTGAAGTCGCCACGAATGTGCTTTGAGTTCATAACATCATACGCACCGCCATATGCTTTTCGTGTAATCACCGTCACCTTCGGAACGGTGGCTTCACAAAACGCGTACAAGAGCTTTGCGCCGTTGGTGATGATTCCCCGCCACTCCTGATCTGTCCCCGGAAGAAATCCCGGAACGTCTTCAAACACAACCAGCGGTATGTTGAATGCATCGCAGAAGCGAACGAAGCGCGCCCCTTTCCTCGATGACTCAATATCGAGCACACCGGCTAGCACATTCGGTTGGTTTGCAACAATCCCCACTGGCATTCCGCCAAGCCGTCCAAAGCCAACCACGATGTTCTCGGCGTAGAGTTCATGCACCTCAAAGAAGAATCCGTCGTCGACAACATTCGTGATCACCTGCTTGATCTCATATGGCTTGTTCGGATTCTCGGGGATAATGGAATCGAGAGCAGCCTCCCGTCGGTTGATGTCATCTCGACACGGTGCGAGAGGCGGATCGTCGACGTTGTTGGAGGGAACAAAGCTAAAGAGCGTTCGAATTTTCTGCAGACAATCGACTTCATTCTCCGCGGCAAAGTGGGCAACACCGCTCTTCGACGCATGCGTCACGGCACCGCCGAGTTCCTCCGACGTGACTTCCTCATGCGTTACGGTCTTCACCACGTTCGGGCCAGTCACAAACATGTAGCTCGTGTTCTTGACCATCAACGTGAAGTCCGTGATCGCCGGAGAATACACAGCTCCACCGGCACACGGACCCATTACCGCGGAGATCTGCGGAATAACTCCTGAGGCAAGAGTGTTGCGCAGAAAAATATCCGCATACGCACCGAGGCTCACCACGCCTTCTTGAATGCGTGCTCCGCCGGAATCGTTCAGGCCGATCACCGGACAGCCCACCTTCATGGCAAGATCCATGATCTTGCAGATCTTCTGCCCGTGCGCTTCAGAAAGTGAACCGCCGAACACGGTAAAATCCTGACTGAAGACGCATACTATTCTCCCGTCAATCGTACCGGTGCCGGTCACAACTCCATCACCCAGAAACTTCTGCTTGTCGAGACCAAAGTCGCTCGAACGGTGTTCAACGAGCATGTCGATCTCCTGAAAGCTCCCCTCATCAAGAAGGATATTTACC
>CAYJNF010000492.1:0-3267 GCA_964370915.1 uncultured Chitinophagales bacterium | reverse complement strand
GTGTGTGTCCGAGCAGTTGATCCAGCTCGGCCGATGAAACGAGATAATCATAGATGGCTTGCATGCGGTTTGTCTTTGCCGTGGTCAACGCGAGCTGTGCATCATGTACTTCAAGCTGCGTTCCGCTGCCACTTGTGAAACGCGTTGATGCAATGCGATATCCCTTTTCGGCTTGCTCGATCGTGCGTTGCTGCGCATCGATCCGTTCACGTGCACGGCCGAGTGACATGACCGTTGATTGAACGGCGGTGCTGAGCGCCATCTCCGTGTTTGCAATCTGTTCCTCTGTCTTCCGTGTGTCAAGCTCCGCCTGTTCCACGCGGGCAGCGGTGCGGAATCCGTTGAAGACATTGATCGAGAGAGAAAGCCCAACGAGCGCGCTCTTCACAAAATCGTTGGTCGAGATCCGGAGATCATTTTTTTGTGTCTGCAGTTGATAGTTGCCGAAGGCGGCAAGATTCGGCAAGTAGTTTGAGCGCTCAATCGACGTGATGGCGTCATTCACCTCCTGTTGGTATCGCAAGGCGGCGAGAGCGGGATTTTTGTCCAGCATAGATTGTTGGGCCTGGGAAAGAATTCCTTCTTCGATGGGCACGAATTCCAGGGAGCCATCCAGTTCAATCGTCTCGGTAACCGGTACGCCCATCGCAATCTTCAGACCATTCAGTGCCAGGTCATAATTATTCTCTGCCCTGATCACTTCCGGTTTGAGATTCCCGAAGCCCACCTCAGCGCGAAGCTTGTCGTACTCCGACACAAGTCCCTGTGCGGCCAGAATCGTGACGTTCTTCAGATTCTCTTCTGCGTTCTTGAGATTTGATTGCAACATACCTCGCACCTCCGCAGCTAGGAGAACCGAATAGAAGGCCTTTCGAGTATTCGCAACCGTCTCGACTTCCTTGGCTCGATAGACTTCACGTGCCGCCTGGGAGTAGATTTTTGCCGTGCCGACACCCGTGAATACCGCCGAACTGAAGAGTACCTGCGACACGGTGATATTCAAGTCAACGGAATGATCCGAGCCGATTTCGATCGGCATTACTTTCCCGCGTCCGGCAGCGCTCGTATCGAAGATGTTTGGGAAGAAGAAAACGGGCTTCTTGATCGCGCGTGAGTATTGCCCGGTCAGATCAATGCTTGGCATCGCGTAGCCCCATGCCTCGCGCAGGCGTGCATCCGCCCTTCCGACTTCATGCTTTGCAGCCGCGAGATCATGATTGTATTGGATAGCCGAACGGACGGCATCGGACAACGAAATCCGTCGGGGTGCAATGTTCTGTGCACGCACAGCGCTATGGGTCAAGAAGAAAACGATCAGAATGAATATTCGCCACCTGGGTCTCATGGAACAAGTGAGATTCGTGATTGAATGTTGGAAACGTCCTGCGGATGCAGGAGTATTGGATACTAAGGAAAGAACAGGCCGGAGAGATACTGACACGTAGGTACGCGCTCACCTTGCCGTGAACCTACGGTAATGCCGCTCCATCAAAAAACAACCGCACCACGAACGCAGATTCCTTCTTTGCGTTGAGTCTGACGAGGTCGTGCTGTTGAAGCAAACGTCTCATGACACGATCATGGATCATTGAGATGAACATGTTGGCGAGCTCAAGAGGATCCTCTTTGATGATCGCTTTCTTGTGTATCTCACGCCGTAACGCAGAGGCAAGCACCGCCGCGATACGCTGTGCATGATTCACCATGTGGGTAAGCTCGCGTTCAAGCTGTATGCGATTCAGCTCCCGGGTAAGGATGCGAAGCAAGTCCTCGTTCGCCTTGTAGTAGCTGATCATCTGCAGGGCAAAACTGTGAAACTGCTCCTTGACCGATCCGGATTCGTTGAGCGTGTTTTCTGCGAGTTTCACGACATCATTGAGGACGGTCTCCACAATTTCCCTGAAGAGCGTCTCTTTGCTATCGAAATAATTGTACAGTGTTCCTTTTGCAAACTCTGCCTTCTCGGCAATTTCGTCGAGGGTCGCGCTCTCATAGCCTCGCATGGCAAAGACGAGGCGCGCAGCCCGCATGATCTCTTGACGCTTGAGCAGGCGTTCCCGGTCTTTTCGCACGAGGGGTTGTTGATCAGCAGATCGCATACGGCAGATAAAGTGAATGAAACGTCATGTACAAGACTCAAGAGTCATCAGATGACTTGCTGGTCATAATTTATGATTTCCATCGCTCGATTGCAAGTCATGATAAAAAAAAGTCACGCAACGGTGCGTGACTGGTTTGATCTTTCCACCGATAGCCGTCCGACGTCATTCGCTCTCGAAGTCGATCAATGAGTAGACGTCATATGACCCCAGCCGGGTTCGCGCATGAAGGAAAGAAAGCTCGATGAGAAACGCGAGTCCAACGATCTCTCCTCCCAGTCGTTCGATAAGCTTTGTCGCGGCGAGCACCGTTCCACCGGTTGCGAGCAAATCGTCAACGACGAGTACACGTTCCCCTGCCACGATCGCGTCTGTATGAATTTCCACGGCATCTGTTCCATACTCCAGGGCATACTCTTCACGGAGTGTCGCGGCAGGAAGTTTCTTCGGTTTGCGGACCGGGACGAATCCCGCACCGAGTCTGTAGGCAAGGGGCGCACCGAAGACAAATCCCCGTGATTCGATGCTGACTACTTTTGCGATCCGCTCGGATTTGTAACGGTCGTAGAAGGCATCGATTGCCCGATTGAATGCTTGTGGATTTTTCAGAAGTGTCGTGATGTCGCGGAAGACAATTCCTTTTTTCGGAAAATCAGGAACGCTCCGGATTGTGGAGGTAAGCTCGGCAGTCGTCATATCACCATTGGATTTTTTCTTTGTTCAGAAAGGCCGCAATGCCTGCTTTGCAATCGGGCGTCATGCGTGCAGCGGCGTTCATGTTGGCGGCAAAATCAAGTGAATCAAGTAGATTCAGTCCGTGCAACTTCGAGAGCATCTCTTTGCAAAGTCCCATCGCATGCAGACTGTTGTGTGCGATCAGTTCGTCTGCAAGCCGATGCGCCGACGCGTCCAAATCCGCTGCAGGAACCACCTGGTTTACCAGTCCGATAGCGCCCGCCTCGGCGGCGTTGATGCTGTTGCCACGCAGAACAAGTTCCCGTGCTCTCCCCTCTCCAATGCGCTTGAGCAGGAAGATCATCACCACGGCCGGAATGAACCCGATGCGAACTTCCGTGTACCCGAACGTTGCATGCTCTGCCGATGCGATCACGAAGTCGCACACGCTGGCAAGTCCGCAGCCGCCGGCCAGTGCTGCACCGTGCACAAC
>CAYJNF010000491.1:0-3270 GCA_964370915.1 uncultured Chitinophagales bacterium | reverse complement strand
AGTCCGCGCCGAGCGAATTGACCAGCGCAGCCTTGTGCATCACGTACTCGTGCGGCACGTCGCTGTACGCAAAGATAACCTGCTCGACGTTGTGCTTCTTGATCAGCTTGGGCAGATCATCCTCTGCGAAAATCGGAATTCCCTTCGGATACAGCGAGCCTGCCAGTTGCTTGGGATAGCGGCGGCCATCGATGTCGGGGATTTGAGTCGCGGTAAAGGCCACAACTTCGTAATCCGCGTTATCACGGAAGAACGTGTTGAAGTTGTGGAAGTCGCGCCCCGCGGCTCCCATGATGAGAGTTTTGATAGGCATAGGATTCTCCTATTTTGAAACGTCACTCCGAGGACAGTGTCCGAAGACGCCCGGCTTTGGGTTTTGAGCTTCTTCGTTTTTACCCAGAGGGACAGTATTCACAATTATATAAGTCATTGCGAGAATGGTGTGCTTTCCGGCGAAGCAATTTCCCTGTAGCAGAGAATTGCTTCGCAAGCAGCTCGCAGCGACATACTTGCAACAACCAATTCTAAAAGAAACAGGCTAAACGTAAAGGTACGTTTAGCCTGTTTTTTACATTACATCGGGCGCCTGAATATCGAGCAGGCGCAGGGCATTCGCGATGACCTGCTTCGCAGCAGCCACCAATTGGAGACGGGCGTTACGCACCGATATGTCCTCTGTTTGCGTAACGGGCACCGCGTGATAAAACGAGTGGAAGGCGTTTGCCAGATCGTAAGCGTACATCGCCATCAACATGGGGCGATACTCATTCGCCGACTGCTCCACAACCGCAGGAAACTTCGAGATGAATTCGATCAACTCGATTTCGTGCTTGGTGAGGTCATAGTCGAAGGTTGTCGCCCCTACGTTGAACGTTAAACGTTCAACGTTGGCCTTCTTAAGGATCGAGGTGGCGCGCACATGCGCGTTCTGGATGTACGGCCCTGTGCGTCCGTCGAAGGAGAGCGCCTCGTTCATATCGAAGACGATGTCCTTGTTGTTGTCCACTGACAGGATGGAGTAGGCCAGCGCGCCCAGGCCGATCTGCGCGGCGATAGCCTCACGCTGGTCCTCGGGGATGTCGCCGCTGCGTTCGGATTCCACGGCCAGCACACGCTTGACCGCTTCGTCGGCTACGTCCTTGAACAGGATGACGCGTCCCTTGCGGGCTGACATGCCACCTTCAGGCAGGGTGATGTAACCATACGGAAGATGGTAGCACTTGGCCGCCTGCGGGAAGCCCCACATCTCCAGGATCTTGAAGGCCTGCTGGAAATGCAGGCTTTGGCGGAAGTCCACCACGTAGATCGAGCGGTCGACGTGGTATTGCTCAAACTTGACCCTGGCCAGCGCCAGGTCCTTGGTCAGGTATAGAGTGGTGCCGTCGCTGCGCAGGAGCACCGCAGTGCGATATTTTTCCTTGGTTAGTCCGAGCTTCTCATCGATCTTGACGATTACCGCGCCGCCCTGGGGACGTTCGTCGGTAGCAATGCCCCTGGCGACCAACTCCTCGACGATGCCCTTGGAGGGTTCGTCCACTTCACTCTCGTAGAACCAGACATCCATCTTCACGTCTAGCGTGTTCAGGATGTCGCGCATTTCCTCCAGGCTCCACTCGCGGGTTTCCAGCCACAAGGCGCGCACTTCGGGATCACCTGCGTCCCATTTGCGATACATCTCGCGCCGTTCGGCGTCGTAGGCTTCGCGCTGGGCAGTCCGTTCGGGCGTTTCGTTGTCCTTCTTTTCGAGCAGTGCGGTGGCTTCAACGTAAATTTTTAGGAGCCATTGTCCGCGTTCGTGCACGCCCGCAGGTTCCTGCCCCTTGTAAAACTTATTGTAGGCCCACATGACCGTGATCACACCCAGGCCGAGATCGCCAGGGTAGGAGGCGCGGATCGTCTCGAAGCCCGCGAACTCGGTCAGGCGGGCGAGCGCCTCTCCCAGGATAGTGGTGCGGTAATGTCCGATATGGAAGGAGTGGTGCGTGTTGGGCTGGCAATACTCGACCATGACCCGTTCCCCTTTGGCGGCGCCCCGCCCAAAGTCCACGCCCGAGGCGAGCACCTGCTCCACTACGCGGCGGGCGTACGCGCCCGTCTCGAAGTAGACGTTGAGGTAGCCCTTGACCGCCTCGACGTGGCTGATGCCTTCCACGCTGCCCATCTGGACCTTGACCTGCTCGGCCAATTCCTGCGCCCGCTGCGGGACGGGCTTGCCTGTGCTTTTGCCCGCGCGGGCTTCGTCCGCCGCGGTCTGGAAAAACGAAGTGGACACGCCCCATTCACCTGAGAAGGGGATGGCAGTCCATTTAAGAGCAGCCAGGACAATGCCATTTGCGGCGCAGAAAGCTTTGATCTTGTCTTCGATGATTTGTTGGATGTCGTTGAACATGGTTTGTGGATTATATCAGCCCCCACCCGCCTTTGGCACCCTCCCCCAAATTCAACGAATCCCAGTTGAATTTGGGGGAGGGTTGGGGAGGGGATAACAAAAAGCGGGAGCCTTTCGACTCCCGCTTTCATTGCGTTCTGGAATTTATTTCTTCTTGGTCGCTGTCTTCTTGACGGCGGCCTTCTTGGCCTTCGGTTCTTCAACGGCGGCGGGTTCGCTGGCGTTGACCGTGGCAAGCTGCTTCATCAAGCGGCTCTTGCGGCGGGCGGCGTTGTTCGGGTGAACAATGCCCTTGCGCGCGGCAATGTCGAGAGTGCTGATCGCTTTCAACACGGCTTCCGAGGTTTCAGGAGCGGCGCCCGTTTCCAGGGCAACGCGAGCCTGGTTGATCGCAGTACGAGCGGCGCCACGGCCATTGCGATTGCGCAAGCGGCGCTTTTCGTTCTGGCGGTTACGTTTGATTTGAGACTTAATGTTAGCCAAGGGTCTTCCTCCAAAAAAATCTTGCCATTCTTTTATAGCGGCAAGATATTTTACATGAAGGACCTGTTTTTGTCCAGAAAAAGAACCACCCCGTTTTCAGTGAAAACGGGGTGGTGGATCGATTCTGATTGAAAATTATGGGGTGACCGTAAAGGTCGGTGTGCCCGGGGTGACGGGTGTGCTCGTCGACGAACGGGTGGCAGTGGCTGTCACCATATTGATCGGGATGACCAGTTTCTGGCCGACGAAGATGGCGTTCGGGTCCTCGAGCTTGTTTTCCTTGATGATGTCGTCAATTGTGCTGTTGAACTTGGCGGCGATCACGGCCAGCGTATCCCCTGCCTGAACGTAGTAATCCACCTTGGTGCCGCGCGGCAGATCCGCAGGGATGGGGGTGG
>CAYJNF010000490.1:0-3278 GCA_964370915.1 uncultured Chitinophagales bacterium | reverse complement strand
GAAATAGGTGGGGTGATTGGGGCCGATGGTGTGTTTTCCGAATGTGATGTCCATGGTTCCTCCGAAATTGTGGATAAGTAGGCCAAATCTGTGGATAACTGACGTTTTTTCTGTGGATAAACTGTGTAGTGCAAATTGGCAATTTGCGCTATATCTGTTGATAACTGCGGATTTTCTGTGGATACCCTTGCCGAAACTGTGTATAAAACTGGTCAAGCCCTGTGGAGAATACGGGAAGGGGTTCACCCAAAGCTGTGGATAACCTGTTAGTAGACAGCCACAAATTAGGAGCGCGGCGCGCTGTCAGGCCAGAGTCCAGCACGGATCTGGGGGAAATGGCAGATTCGTCCAGCCCGAACTGGCGGGCGATCTCGACCCCGAACTGGTACTTGCTCATTGGCTGCGGCCCGACGACGTGATACAGTCCGCTCAGGCCGCGCTCGAGCATTTTGACCAGGATACGACCCGTGTCGTTGACCAGCATGGGGCAGAAGATGACATCCGTAAAGCCGCTGGCCTTCTGTCCGCTGGAGAGACTGTTGAAGAAAAATTCCGCCAGACTGCGCCGCCCGCCCAGGCTCCAACCGTAGAAGTTGACCCGAGCCACGACCGCTTCGGGATACTCCGCCCCGACGGCCTGCTCCCCTTCCAATTTGGTCTGGGCGTAGACCCCCAGTGGATTCGGCTGATCGTCCTCGGTGTAGAAGCCCTGCTTGTTGCCGTCGAAGACTGCGTCGGTGGAGACGTGAACCAGTCCGATGCCGCGAGTCTTGCAGGCGTTGGCCAATTGCCCAGGCAGATCCGCGTTGAGGCGGCGGGCCAGGTCTGGATTCGTCTCGCAGGCTTCGAGGTCTGCCAGGGCGGCGCAGTGGATCACCCCGTCGGGCTGGGCCGCGTCGAGGACGGAATCCACTGCCCCCGTGTCGAGTAAATCCGCCCGCACGATGCGAAACGGCGTCCCCGACAACTTGCCGCGATCCACTGCGATGACCTCATGCGCCGACATGGCGTCGAGCGCCAGGTTAATTCCGAGCAGTCCACTTGCACCCGTGACAAGAAGTTTCATAGTCAGATTCCAAAAGACCTGACAGGTTTTCGGAAACCTGTCAGGTCTGAAAATTATCCTTCGAGTTTGCCTTGCGCGTACAGTTCCTCGAAGGGCGCGATGAATTTCTTGATGCCTTCCAGGTCGAGCCATTCGCTGTTGTTGTCGCTCGAATAGAAATAGCCTTCGGGAGGGGTTTCGCCTTTGGATTGCCAGGAATAACCGAACCAGCTGGCTTCGGCAGGCTGCACCACAAACATCTTTTCCAGCTCGATGGTGTGACGGGCCTCATCCTCCGAGATGAGCGCCTCGTGCAGTTTCTCGCCCGCGCGGATGCCGATGACCTTGATCTCAGCGTCGGGCGCGATGGCGCGCGCCAGATCAATGACCGTGGTGCTGGGGATCTTGGGGACGAAGACTTCGCCGCCTTCCATCTGCTCGATGCAGTCGATGACGAAGCGCACGCCCTGTTCGAGCGAGAGCCAGAAGCGGGTCATGCGGTCATCGGTGACGGTGATGCTGCCGCCGCCGCGCTGCTTGAGGAACAACGGCACGACCGATCCGCGTGAGCCGACCACGTTCCCGTAGCGGACGCAGGAGTAGCGCGTGGCTGATCCCGCCGCGTAGGCGTTGCTTTGGATGGTCAGTTTTTCGGCGGCCAGCTTGGTCGCGCCGTACAGGTTGGCGGGGCTGACGGCCTTGTCGGTGCTGATGGTCATGACCTTTTTGACGCCCGCATCCAGCGCGGCTTCGACCACGTTAGCGGTGCCCATGATGTTGGTCTTGATGGCTTCCATTGGGTTGTACTCGCAGGCGGGCACCTGTTTGAGCGCCGCGGCATGGACGACGATGTCCACACCGTGCATGGCGCGCAGCAGACGTTCGCGGTCGCGGATATCGCCGATGAAATAGCGCAGGCGCGGATCGTTGTATCCGCCAACTTGCATCTCGTGCTGCTTCAACTCGTCGCGACTGAAGATGATGACCTTCTTTGGCTGCTTTTCTTCCAGCAGGATTTTGGTGAATTTCTTGCCGAACGAACCCGTACCGCCTGTGACGAGCACGACTTGATTTTTCCAGTCCATGAAGTTCTCCTTGAATTGTAGGGCAAGTTTGCAACTTGCCCTACATAATTTGACTTATGATTTCCGCGCTTCGAACAAACCGCCAGCCTTCTCGATGAAGATCTCGCCGTTCCTACTCATCTCCGCTGCGAGTTCGCGCTCAATGGAGCGGAACGCATCCTCCTGAAAATTTGAGGTGGTGGTCATCGAGCGGATGTAGGCCATCATCACAGACACATCCGTCACCCGCAGGTCGTCGAGGTAGCGCGTCATTTCCACACGCGGAAAAAATTCCTGCAACTGTTCCTGCCCGTTTTCGAGTGTAAAAGCGGAAGTGATGGTCTCTCGTTTGATGCTGTTGCCCGTGCGTTCCAGCCAGTCCCACATCTGACGCATGTGATTCTGTCCGAGCGTGGCGGTGAACAGGATGCCGTCGGCTTTCAAGACGCGCCGCATCTCTTTCAGCGCCCGCTTTCGGTCGGGGACGTGATAGAGCATGTGATTGGCGATGACCGCGTCAAACGTCCCGTCATCAAAAGGGATTTCCTGCGCGTCGATCTCTTTGAACCTGTAGCTGCGTCCCTTGACGACCAGGTTTCTCCAGGCTGAATTGAGCATCCCCGCAGAGAGGTCAGAGAGGGTGATGTCCCAGGTGAAAGGGAGGCGGGATGCGTTCTCCATCCACAGGTATCCTGGCCCGCATCCCAGTTCCAGGAGCTTTGCATTGGCTGGCAGCGCAAGGAGATGGTCAAACACCCAGGGCATCCAACCATACGGATTGGTGCTGAAACGCTTGTGGATCTCCACCCGCGCATCCAGATTGGACGAGTCTTTGTATTGATCGGTCTTGAGATATTGCGGGTCTGTGAAACGGGACATGCTTACTTCCTGATGATGATCAGCGGATATTGTCCGTTCTCGCCAAAGAAACGCGGGAAGCGTTCCTCCAGCCAGAAGATAAATTTCAGCCAGATTTTTCCGCCCAGTTGCGGACGGACAAACCAGCGCATGAAGCGCGGGCTGAGGCTGCGCCACGGGTAGATTTTAAAATTCAGCACGCCGTTCAATTCACTCTTGAGCCACTGTGGTGTCATCTTGGCGACGAACGTGCCCGCTTCGTCATCTTCGGATTTCCAGTTTTTCTTCTGCTTGGCAGAGCGTCCCGTCAA